>JAGVYP010000048.1 GCA_018303205.1 Candidatus Woesearchaeota archaeon | reverse complement strand
AGCAGCATAAACACGATTTCCTTTGATACTGGGGTGTAATCCTATGTCTAAGATTGCTTGTGTAATCTTCTTTTCCTTTGCTTTTTTTCCAAGGAGTATTCCGGTTAAATAAGCAGCAGGAACACTTCCCGTATGATAAGGCCATCCTAATTTGATGAGTGCTTTTGAGTCTATCGTTATTAACACTTTATCTCCTTGTGGTTCGTACGTAATCAACTGGCAAAGGGTATGTTTGAGTGAGGTTCTTATCACTAATCGTATATTCTCACGAGAACTCAGAAGCAGACGTCTTTTCTTGTAGTCTGTCTTTCCTTCCCTTCTCCTTCTAAATGCTACATATTTCCCAGTTGTCATTTTTTCATTACCATGTTATTTTCTTCTATGTATCCTTTGATATGTCTTTTATTTCTGAAAAATCCCCCTTTTGATTTGATGTAGAGTGCTCTGAATGTTTGGTTATTGATATGGCCATTTTCTTTTAATGTTCGCAAAAAAGTTCTTTGAAGCCTGATTTTATTGATCCATACTTGTTTGGATGGTGTTCTTGCTGTTTTTCTTCCTTTTTTTGATCCTGGGCCTTTTTGTCTTCCTTTGACTTTTTGTGAATGGATTTTATTTGCTCTTGCACGTGAGATACCTTTTGCTTGTATTCTTCCTATGGCATAATCACTAATTAACCTCTGCACATCAAAACTGGTGATTGCTCCTTTAATTTCTTCTAATCTCTCAGGATCAAATCTTACTCTTTTCGGTGAGCAATTCAAGAGTTTTCCTGCCAGCCTTCGTTGTACGGTGAGTCTCATTGTGCCTTCGTGAGAAGTTTATCCTTCTCTCTTTTTTCTTGTTGTTTTTTTTCTTCTTCACTGATGGTTTTGCTCAGATCTTCTTCTTTTTTCTTTGTCACTTTTTTGTGTTTTTCTTCTTTGACTTTTTCTTTTGCTTTTTGCGCAGCTTTTTTCTCTTCATATTTTTTCTTAGCTGTCGTAAGATACGTTTGAACATCTTTAAAATTGAGGATAGTAATTTTCTTTTTTTGTAGTACTTCAATTAATGCAAGTTGTTTTTTGAATCCAACAGTTCCTGAAATCAGTGCTCCTTGTGTTTGAGGATTTAGTGTTGCAATTTGTTTTTCATGTGAAACAAGAACCATCTCTAAACCTAGGGGGTGTAATCCTCGTACAGAGCGAGGGCTTTTCCATCCGGTTTCTACACTTCTTCTATATCCTCGTAAGTGTTGGCGCATTTTTGAGTCGCTTCCTCGTGGTTTGCGCCATCGCACTCTAATTGCTTTATGCTTATGAATATCTTGAGCAAGGAATGTGGGCTTTCGTGCCTTCAATGCTTTTCGTAGTGCTAAGCTCATTTAGATCACAGACTTTCCATTTTTTTCTATAATATAAAATCCATCTTGGAAAATGCGTAAGTCTTTGTTTGTAACTCTCGTGAGTTGTTCCATGCTTGCTGCAGTTTGTCCTGCGAGTTCTTTGTTGTTGCTTTCCACAAGGATATAGTCCCCATCAATGGTTACTTTTACTTCTTTAGGAATCATGATTACTCTGGGAATTTTTTCTCCTAAAAAGTTTTTCACACTGAACTGGTTTCCTGAAAGGGTTACATTCATAGGAAAATGTCCTGAGCATACTTTCAGTTTGTAAAAGTGACCTTGGGTTACCCCTTTTATCATCATAAGGAGGTGTGCTCTCCAAGTGTATAATTGTGTTTTTTCTCGTAAGGTTGCTCTTTCTGTTTTAAGGATAATGTTTTTTCCTTCTACTTGCAGCGAAATGCTCGGATGGTAAAGCTTACGCTTCACTTCTCCTAAGGGGCCTTTTACACTTGCTACACCTTCCTGGTAGGTTACTTCAACTTTTTCAGGAAAAGGTATTTTTTCTTCTATATTTTTTTTTGTCATGTTCAATATACATATGCCAGGAGTTTTCCTCCTTGGCTTTGTTTTTTTGCTTCCGTATGGGTCATAATACCTTTCGGCGTTGTCATAATAATAATACCAACATTTCTTGCAGGAAGAAATCTTTTTTCAAATTGTTGCATTTGGCTTTTTCTGATAGAAAATCGGGGCTTGATCACTCCACACTTATTGATGTTTCCAAGAAGATAAAGCTTGAGCAAACCTCCTTTTGCATCATTCACTACCTCATATTTTCCTAGGTATCCTTGCTCTTGCATAATCTTTAATATTTTTATAACCGTCTTTGAAGTAGGATAAATCATCACTTCAGGTTTTCTCATAGGGATTCTCCTTAACTGTATTTTCTAAAACCGATTTTGACTGCAACTTCTCTGAAACATTGCCTACAGAGATTAAGACCATATTTCCTGTTATGGGCTCTCATTCTCCCACATCGCCTGCACTTTCGTAGTGCTCGTCCTGCAGTTCTCGGTTTAGGTGAGTTATGCTTCTTGAATTTAGCCAATTTTACAGGCTTATTTTTCAATTGCTTGAATGCTTTACGATAATCGCTTGTGGTCATGGTTGTTCTCCTATTTTTACTTGAAAATGTTTTTGCATAAAGAGCTTAGCCTCTTCTTTAGTGATTAATTGTTGTTTTCCGATACCGGATTTTCGTAAACTTCTTTTCTTCACTCTAAATCCTGGTTTTTCGAGAGTAACACAAACTTGTAAACCCATAATCCCTATCTTTGGGTCATATTTGCTTCCTTTGATGTCAATATATTCCGGAATTCCAAAGGAAATATTTCCTGCTTGGTCAAATTGACTTTCTTGCAATGCGTGATCTTTTGCATGAAGTAATCTGCCTAATAATTCCTGAGCTGCTTGTTTTCTTAAGGTTACCTTGCATCCAATAGGAAGTCCAGGTCGTAATCCCCATGCAGGAATGCGTTTTTTGGTGATAGTCTTCACAGGATCAATACCGGTAATTTGTTTAATAATCTGTACTCCTTTTTCTAATTTAGCCTGGTCTTTTCCTGCACCTACATTCAAGGTTACTTTCTCTATCCTGACTGTTTGCATAGGGTTCATTGTATTTTCACAACAGGATTTTCTTTTCCTACCACGCATGCATATTCGCGCAAGGTTTGCACCATACGACCTTCTTTTGTTTTGTACATCAAGTGCTTTCCTACAATGTCTTGGATAATTCCTTGTTCTCCCATATGTTTTCCTGCAGTAAGAATAATTGACGCATTTTTTCCCAAAGGAAAATGTTGGGATACTTTTTTTTGTTTCATATCAATAAGGAGGCTATCTCCTCTTTTATAGACGTCTTTTTCTACAATAAAATTCATTCCATTCATCAAGTTGAGTTGGGTCTTTCCTTGGGGGAGTATAGTCTTTTCCTGAATCTTGTTTAAGAGAAAATGTGCTTCACTTGCTTCAATAGGAACTAAGATTAATCTCCCTTTCTTGTCTAGGCTTAATCTGCATGCAATCTGCACAGAGGGAATTGTAAGTACATCCATAAATCCAATCCCTATCTTTTTGTCTTTGATACGTTTTCCATTTACAAAAACTTCCTGATGTTCAAGAATTCGAGTTACTTCTCTTCTTCGTTCTGCAACCTTGAGCATGTCACGCAGAAGAACGGTAATAGATAGTTGTAGTGCGAGAGTATGACCTGATCTTGGTTTGGTAATAAAAGTAGTTTCTTTTCTTTTGAGTATCCACGTTCGTGGTGTTGCTATGCGTTTTAAGTGTCTCTTTACCATTTTTTCTTCCTATCCTTTTTTTTGTTCTGGAAATCGTCTTTTGTCTTGCTTCACTTCTTCTATAAGCAGATTAGAGGGATGAACAGGGTACATTGTTTTTGCCCCTTCTTTTTTTGCTCCTTCAATGCCGGTGATATACACTTTCGTTTTCTTCACATCTATACGTTCTACTTTTCCTTGTTTTTTTGCAAATTGTCCACGCATGATCATATTTTTTTTCTAATCCTTCTGTGAGCCGGGATCTTAAAAAAAGGCCTTGAGTGTGCGCAGGAGCATGATGCCTATATTTGCGCTGCTTGCGCGGTTGTGTGCTTGATTTCCATTTTTTTGAAAAGTTTTTTTCCATGTTAGACAATAATACCTGCTATTTTTGCGATATGAGGCCATCGTTCACAGACCTCTTTTGCTATGGGTCCTTTCAAAAGCGTTCCCTTAGGATTTCCTGCGTCATCTTTTACGACAACTGCAGCATTGTCTTCAAATGAAATACGCATTCCATCAGGTCTTCTATAGGCTTTTTTTTGTCGTACGATGACCGCAAGAACCACTTGTTTTCTCATATCCGGTTTTCCTTTGACAACTGAAGCTAAGACGAGATCTCCTACGCCACAAGCAGGTTGTCTTCCTTTTACGGTTCTTGTTTTCTTGACGCTAAAGATCTTAAGGACTTTTGCTCCGCTGTTATCACAGGTTTCTATTATAGTTTCGGTATTGAGTGATCGTGTTACGCGTGCTTTAATTGCTTTCATGGTCTTCCTCTGCTAAGTTGGATTCTTCTTTTTTGGGTCTTTTGAATTTTGAGAGTTCCATTCCTTCTTCTCTTACAAGATAGGCTTTGTCTTTTTCTAGTTTTGAGATGATAATGAAATGTTTTGTTTTACTTAGGGGTCTGCATTCTTGAATGCGTACTTTGTCTCCTTTTTCTGCATTGATGGTTTGTGGATTGTGAGCTTTTACGCGAGTTCTCTTTTTCTCATAACGTTCGTATTTTGCTACTTTTTTGGTGAAGAGCCATTCTACGGTTGCTGTTTTTTGGGCTTTCGCGCTAATAACGGTTCCTTCAAAGATTCTTCCATGGGGAACAATAACTTGCTGTTTTGTGGTCATGCATTCACCTTTATTTTGATACGTTCTTCCGGTGTTTTTGCGATGAGGCTTCCCTCAATATCGTATACCTGACCTTCTTTCTTAAACCTTAATTGAACAGATTTCTTATCAACAGATCTTCTTCCTTTGTTGGTTTGGAGTGTAAGTCTTTCTCTGGTTTCATCAATAACTGTTCCTTTCATGCCCTCTTGTGTGGCATTTTTTGATTTCATAATTTGTACCTCTTGTCCTATAAAGGGTTGTTTGATGAGGGGAATCATTTGATCACGATCGTTTCAGGAGGAAAGCCTAAACCTTGAAGGGTGTCCCTCACTTTGAGCTTGTGATCTCCTTGAAGTTCAATGGTCGTACCTCTGATGGTGCCGCCACATGCAAACTTTGCTTTGAGTTTTTTAAGCATGTCTTTCATGTCAATCTCCTTACTGTCAATGCCTGTAATGATGGTATATTTTTTTCCGAATTTTTTCTTTTCAATGCTGATCTCAACTTTTTGGCTTTCTTTTGCAATGCTTTCGCATACGCAGAGATCCTTAGGTAATCCGCACGTGACGCAAATATCATTCATGCTTGGTTGTACCTCCCATAAGGAATTTGATCCGTGCTATTGTTTTTTTCGTTGCACGTAATTGTCCAGGGCTTTTTGGTGTTGTTCCTGTTGCAAGATGAGCATTCTCTTTCATGAGCCCTGCTTGTAATTCTTTCAAATGTTTTTCAAGATCAGGTATGCTTATATTCTTGAGTTCTTTGAATTTCATTCTTTTTCCTCATGGGGTGTTTCTTGTTTTACTTGTTCTTCTTTTTTAGGGGTTTTCTTTGTTGGTTTTTTGCGAGGTGATTTTTTCTTGGTTTCTTTTTTTTCTTCCTTTTTTTCTTCTAGAGCTTCCACAATTGTTTCTGGTTCTTCTCGTAGTTCTACTCTGTCGGGTAATTTGATATCAGGAGGCATGATTTTGACTTGGATTCCAATGATTCCTGATTTGAGTTTTGCTGTAGCATATGCGGCGCGTACTCCTGTCATTGCGATATCACCACATTTTTTGAGATATCCTTGATAGAATCGCCATGATTTTGCACGTGCTCCTGGAATTTTTCCAGACATGAGAATTTCAATTCCTAATGCTCCTGAATTGATGACTTCAGCAATGGTTTTGTGTCCAATGCCTTTAAATTGGGAAGAGCCAAAGCGTTCCAGTGTTGAGCTAATACGTTCAGCCATGATCTGCGCATCTAATGCGATGTTTTCTACTTCTTTAATTTCTATTTGGGGATTTTCAAAATTAAATTTGGTTTTTAGGGTTTTTGTTAATTTTTTGATATTCTCTCCTTTTCTTCCTACGATCAGTCCTGGTCGTGATGCAAAGATAATGATTTTTTCTCCTACTGGTGTTTTTTGTATCTTGGTATGACTATGGCCTACATTCTTGAGCGTTTCAGAGATATATTCACTTACCTGAAACTCTTTGATGTTGCTTGCTACAAATTTTCTTTCGATCATGGTGTTTCAGCCTTGGGTGTTGTTTCTTTTTTTGTTTGCGTCTTCTTTTCTTTTTGTTCTATTGGTGCAGATTCCAAAATGACTTCAATATGGGTTCTTCTCATACGGATACCTCGTCTGCTTCCCATATGGTTTTGGTTTCCTGCTTTTTGTGCGCTGAGATGTTTGATCATAAGATGTTGCGTTCCAAGTCCTTTATTGAGTGCATTGGCTTCTGCTGATGCAAGAACCATTTTGATCAGTGTGCAAGCTTTAGGATGATATCTTCCACTTGCCATTTTTCCTGGTTTATGTCCAAGAGCATTGGTAAATCTCTTAAAAGGAATTGCTCTCTTAAAAGTAATAGCGTCATCAAGGATTTTTTTTGCTTGTTGAACTGATCTTCCCCGTAAACGATTGCAAATTTCAATACCTTGTTTTGAAGAGAGAGGGAGTTCTCTGCCAAAAGCTTTTGCCTGTGTTTCTGTCGTAGGTAAATGGTGTGCCATAGTATCTATCCTTTCTGTTTCTGTGCACTTGATTGGGTTGCTCCAATTCCTGGTGCATTGTGTGAAACTCTTTTTCTTGTTAAACAAAACTCTCCTAAAACATGATTGATCATTTCTGGTTCTATCATGACAAGTTCAAACGTCTTTCCATTGTAAACTTTAATTGTACTTCCTATCATCTCGGGGAGGATGACCATGTCTCGCGCGTGTGTTTCAATGTTTTTTTTGTTATTTTTGATGTCCTTGAGCAATTTTCTCTCTCGATCATTAAATCCGCGAAGGATTTTGCGTCTTGTAGCTGATGTGGCATACTGTGCAAACTCTTTTTGACTTAATGTCTTCAGTTCATCAATCGTTTTTCCTCGGTAGGTAAATTCTTTTTTTGCCATGGTTTATTTTTTCCTTCCTGTTCTTCGTGCACCAATCATTCCTACTTTACGTCCAGGTGGTGCATTTCGTGAAGTAGGTCTTGCTTTGGATTTTCGTGAGGATCTTGAATTTCCGAAAGGGTGGTCAACAGCGTTTTGTGCTCCACCGGAGATATGAGGATATAATTTGTTTCTTGCGCGGTGTGCATGATAATTTTTTCCTGCTTTGACAAAGGGTTTTTCTGTTCTTCCTCCTCCTGCTATTACTCCTATAGTTGCTCTGCATGATGCATGGAAGAGTTTTTGTTTTTTTGAGGGTAATTGTACAACGATACCTTCTTGTTGTTTTCCTATGACTTTTGCGAAAGTTCCTGAGGCTCTGCAGAATTTTCCTCCGTCTCCGGGTTGTTGTTCAATGTTATGTATGGCAGTTCCTTCTGGAATAGCATGTAAGGGAAGGGAAGTTCCTATCACCACTTCTCCCCCATAATTTACTTTGTCTCCTACTTTTAATCCTTCAGGTGCAAGCATAAGTACATCTTCTCCATCTTGATATTGCACTTGTGCAAGAGGTGCACTATGGCCTTGACAGGTAATAAAGTCAACGATAATTCCTTCTATCATCTGGGTGCCTAAGCTTTTATGAGCTGATCTTGCTTGGTAGCGAAAGCTTGGTGCTCGATAGGTAGGGGAACCTTTTCCTCGTGCTTGTTGAATAAGTCGTTTTCCCATGTTACATTAACCCCAGATTAGTAGCAATGTCTATTGCAGGTGTTTCCGCTGAAAATTTAACGTAAGCTTTTTTTTCGCTTCCATTGATAATAAAAGTATTTACTTTTTTCACTTTACAGTTGAATAAAGTTTCAATCGCTTTTTTCACTTCTGGTTTTTTTGCGTGGCGTGCTACCACAAAGACAAGCTTATTTTCTGATTCCATAAGACGAATACTTTTTTCCGTGCTCAGAGGATACTTAATAATTTGATAAGGGTCTTGTTTTTCTTCCTTACTTTCTTTTATACTTTTTTTCTGGTCTTTTTTTTTCATAAGGTTCACATGAAGAGTTTTTCTTTTTCTATTTTTTCAATAGCGTTTTTAGTAAATAATGTTAATCTTCCCGGATGGCATCCTGGCGCAAGGTGCTTTGTATGTAAGGAGTGTACAGGAACAATTTCAACTCCTGGGATATTTTGTGCACCTTTGATGAGCTTGCATTGTTCATCTCCTACAACAAGGAGTGCTCCTTTTTTGGTTTGGTATTTTCTTCCCCTTCTCTTTGCTTTTCCTGCTCTGATAGTGCGCTGGGATGTTCTTGTAAGATCATCTGTAAATCCGAGCTGGTTCAATACTTTTGTGACTTCTTTTGTTTTTGAGAGTGTTTCTAATGTATTTTCTATGATAAAAGGATACCCTTTGGGAATGAGATGTCCTCGTTGTGCAACCAAGGTAGGATGCATCGTTGCTGCAAGAGCACTGCGTAGTGCTTTTTGTTTTTCTTTGGTGTTAATTTTTTGTGCCCATTGTTTTTCTGGTTTTGGGGGGTGTGCTTTTCTTCCTCCGACGGTTCCTGGAGCAAATGCACCAACCCAATTAAAGCGTGTTCCTTTTCTTGACATGATTTTTCGTGGAACTCTGCTGATACCATGACCATAACTTCCTCTATAGTTTCTTCTTCTTCTGGATAATTCTGCTGATGCTCTCATTCCTGCATCTTTTTTTCCGCCATAAGGTTGTCGTTGTTGGCTTTCGTAAGAAAGTACTGCTCTGCTGATTAAATCTGGTCTTACCAGTTCATCAAATTGTGGAGGTAACATCATACTTCCCGCATCGGTATTTTGGACTGTTTTTACAGGAAGTTTCATGCAGCTTCCCTCGTTTTTCCTTGGTGGGTTGATAAGTGGAGATATTCAATAACAGGTGCTTGGTTGGGAATTTTTTTATTAGGTCTTCGTGGTTGTATCATTTTGATAAGACGTTTTGCAGGTCCTTGGACGCTGCCTTTGATGAGAATATAAGGATTTTTGACGACACCGTAATGGAGGTATCCTCCTTTGATGTTGATATTTTCTGGTTTTTCTCCGATATGAATAATCCATTTGTTAAAATCCGTGCGTTGGTGGTATCCCATTTGTCCTGCATGTGCAACTCGGTACATGACGTGTCCTTGTGCTCGCCATCCACCTAAAGATCCGGGTTCTCTTACTCCTTTTTCTGACTTGTGTTGTTTGAGACTAATGCCAAATCTTCGTACAGGTCCTTGGAATCCTTTTCCTTTGGTAATCGCGAGAAGGTCTACATGATTTCCTTGTGTGAATATATCTTTGATATGTAATTCTTTTCCGAGGATGTTTTTTGCATAGGCATATTGTGCTTGGGTATCTCCTCCTATTGCAAGTTCAAAGATTTCTGGTTTTTTCTTTCCTATTCCTGTTTTTGCAGGATTGGTATGCACAAGCAGTTTGAAGTGTGAACAGGTTTCTGGTTTTATACTTTCTAAAGTTTTTGTCGTTTTTTTGGAGAAAGAGATGGATTTGCTCAAGTGTTTGTCAGTTGAGGGAAGAAGGATAGTAGAAGAAAGAGTGAATCCGTAAGGTGTTTGTTGATAACAATTTACTCCAAACACCTTAATCGGAGGGCATTCGATGATGGTGAGGGGCATAAATAATTCCTCTCCTTTAGTAATACTATTGGGCCTATTATCCGTCACGATAGCGTGGGTCATTCCTACTTTATAGCCAGCAAATCCGAGGGGTTTTACTTCTTTGTTTTTTGCCCATACACGTATACGAGCTATTTCTGAAGTTGCTCTTTTTCTAGGCCATACGCCCATACTTCCGCTTCGTGGCTTTTTTCCTTTTCCCATGGATTCTATCCTCTGAACAAGTTGCAGACAAGAACGTCGTTTTTGGTACTGAAATGCTTTTGCCCCCAGGCCGTTCTTGAATGAGATATATAGGGAATTGAATTTTTGACTTATTTATAAAGCTTTGCATATTGTTCTTTCTGTTCGGTAGTATACTTTTTTTGTGTCATTTCAAATGTTATTTTATTTAACAAAATATTTATATTTTTACTTTTTTGTTATTCTATTTAACTTTTTATTCAAAAGAGAGTGATATTGTTAATCTAATTAACATTTTTTAGTATATTCAACCTGATGGGTGGTTTTTGATACATTATAAAAAAAATGGAATAACAACAAGACAAAAGAAGAAAAACAAGATTGCTTTCCAGTGCCTAACTACCTTCATTCTTCTTTTTATGTTTTCTTATTTTTCTATCTTCCTTTTTTTATGAAAAGGATTTTTTTTTCTATCTTTGTTTAAAATTTTTATAAAAAGAAAATCTAACCAAAGAAATAATAAACGAAAACTATACTTAAAAAATATTTTTACTATTCATTCCCAGTCTTATTCTCAACAATTTTAGGACTAAGACTATCTTTTTTAGATATGCGCTTCCCTTTTTTTGCTTTCTGTTCTTGCATTCTCAAAAATTGCGCTTTGCGGAGTGCATAATTAACAGGATTCTTAATCTTTGAGCAGAGATGATCAGGTTGGCAAACTCCCATTTCCACATAATACTGCTTTGCCTCGCAATTCGGAGGCAACATTTCTTTTTGTTGTGCTTTATGATAGCGTAACTGACCTTTTAGAGTAACTTCACGCAAGGGCCCCCCATTTTTCTTGTTCCAGGCTATCAATTTTTCTTCAATAGTATCATAGTCCCATCCAGCGCTTTTGAGAAAGTTGATCAGAATAAAGACAGCCCTTTTTCTTCCATCTTTCAATCCTGCTAAAATAAGTTTTATGCACGGTGGAAAAAGTTCTTCAGGAACAGCTTCACTTGGCTTGTCAAATTCTTTTTTGAGAGAAGAAAAAATTTGTTTTCCTTGTTAATAAAATTAAATGTTTTTTCTAACAGGACTTTTCCTTCATCAGAGAGTGTTTTTTCTTTTGTTAAGAAGGGATGGGTTCCTATTGCACATTTTACGGGATCTGCTTGTTCTTTTTCAAAAGATAAAATCTGTTCAGGATCAATAGGAATGCTCACTAATCCTGATTTTTCATGCAAAGAATAAGACATTCGGTACATATGCCTTGATGCTAAAAGAATGGTATCCACTTCTATAAAAGAGGAAGGATCAAAGATATGATAAGAAGACGTGTTTCCACAAGAACATCCTTGTTCTTCTTTTTTTCCTTTGCTCATGCGTTCCATGAGTGTTCCACATTTTTTGCAGTTTCGATATTCTTCGAGGGTGTCTTCTCCTAACTCTCGTGTATCGCAACGGGGGCAAAGAAACTCAAATTGTAAGATCACTTTTCTTTTCTCTTCATTCAGTGTTCTTTTGCACGAACTACAGATGCGTTTCGTTAATCTTTCAAGAGGGAGCCCTGTTATTTCTGCAAGTTCTTTTATTGTGTAGGAGTGCTGTTTTTTTCTTCCAAAAGAAATAGTGTCATTGTTTACTTGCACATATTCTCTGCTGATCATCTCTAGAAGGTATGCTGCTATGGCTCGTGGAGCATCAGGGAAGAGGGAAGAAAGGGGGTTTCCATGAAAAAGAGAAGGAAATGCTTCAAAAGGAACTCCTATGTGAAATCCTTTATTGCCTGAAAATTTGACGGTAACGCTCTTCATACCATGCTCTTTTAAAGCTTCAAGAAAAAGCCAGGTTACTATCTTGGAAAGCTTCCAATAGGGGCAATCGATATCAAGTACTAAATCCCAAGCTTTCCTATTTTGATCGAGAGCTTCTTTTCCCATTTCTGGAGTTAAGTCTAGTACACGATACCATCGTTCTTCTGAGCAATGAAAGCTGGTTGCTCCTTGTTTTGCAAATTCAAGTACATCAGCAGGATATTTGAGTGTATCAGGTCTTTTTCCAAAACCTTGCTCTCCATAACGCACGGCAATCTCTTTCTCTTGCGCATTCAGAAGAATAGCTTTTTGAACATCTTCTCTCTTATACCATTTTAATTTTGTACTCAGGTCAAGCATAGCACGAGAAGGCTAGGAATCTATTTATACTTTGTTATTCTTCTCTTGCCATGCATCACCAGGACTATGAACTTTTGCTTTCTTTTTTAGAAAAAATAAAAGAAGAAAAAACACTTATTATTGTTGAGGGTAAAAAAGATAAAAGAGCATTAGAGCTTAGAGGAATTGATATCAATCAAATAGTGCTCTTAGGCAAGCCTCTTTTTTTGGTAGTAGAAGAAATTGTTCAAAAAATAGATGAGGAGCATTTGCCAAAAAGGGTTGTTCTTCTCACTGATCTTGACGTTGAGGGAAGAAAACTGTATAGTACCTTATGTCAAGATCTCAATACGCATGGTATTCAAATCAATAATGAACTGAGAAATTTCCTCTCAAAAAATACGAAATTGAAGCAAATTGAAGGTTTGACAAGTTATTTGAGTACGTTGCAGCATTAGATTTTTTAAATAGAGATATGCTCCTAAAAATATGAGTAAAGTTAAGCTAGATCGTATTGTTGCAGATTCAGAAAATTCTCCTCAAAGAATAGATCGTATTCTTATTGTTCCTGCGCATAAGGATGATCATGTGCCTTCATCAAGAACTGCTTGTAATTATCAAGTTGTAGAATCATGTTTACGTACTCTTGGTTTTGATGTTTCTTATGTTGCAAAAGGAAGTTATGTATTAGTACAAAGAATAGAACAGATTGAAGAACAATTAGCTCAAAGGACAGGATCAGGTACTATGGGTATTGTTAGTTTTAGTTTTGGAACTACTGAGCTTTTGAGTGCATTGTATAGGCATGCACAAGCTCACAAGCAGCATGGTGTTGCAGCTCTCCTGGCAGTAACTCCTATCGTCGATATCGATCCTCCTCATATCCAAAGAATAGGAGCAAAAGATCACGTTTTTGAAGGGTATCAAGGTCCGCGTTCTCCTGGAGAATTTAAAGAAATCATAGGTGTTTTAAGAGGAACATACGGAATTCCTGTGATGAATGTTGCTGCTCAATTTGATCATATCGCACGGTTAGAGACAGTATTAACTGCTTTTGGAGTAGATTATACAAAAGTTATTCCAAATGCACATCATTCTCTAAGGCATCCAGATCATAGAGCTGACTTAGTACAACATATAAGAGAATATTTTCAAACGTTTTCTCGTTAAAATAGGTTAAGTTTTTTAAATACAAAAGTCTTCTTTCTTAAAATGAGTGTAAGTGAAGGCGTAAGACATATTCAACTAAATTATGAACATCTTCTTAGAAATGGTCTTGGTACCTTTATTGCTCTTCCTGGTCAGTTTGCTGCTAAAGATGGTGATGCTGTTCAAAAAACAAGAGAAGCTCTTGCCGAATCAAATATCGGGTTTCTTTATTTAAATCATGGTGAAGAACAAAATGTAATTACTTATCCTTTGATAAATCGTGTTGATGATCTTGTTTATGCAATGCAACAATTAAGAGAACAAACACCTGATCTTCCTTTTGGTGTTCTTGGTAGTAGTTTAGGAAGTGTTGTTATGCTTGCTGCTGCACAAAAATATCTTGTTCAACAAGAAGGTAATGGAAATCTAGCTGCATTAATCGGTAAATCTCCTGTTCCAGGAAGTGAAGCTCTTGCTCAAAACCCAGATTTTCCTACTAATTCTTTTTTAGCAGGTCATACTGAACAAGTAACTACTGATTATTTTAGAAGTGTTATTGAAACTGCAAGACAAAGAGGAATTTACGTGGGGGCTGCAATTGGAGACGCTGACAAATGTATTCCAGTTGCTAGAACAATAGGACTTTTTTCTCCTGATACACTAATTGTTCCAGGTGCAGATCATCCTTTTACAAATCCAGATCATTTTAAAACAATGCTAACCTGGGTAGTGGGTAGAGCATATGCTGCATTAAGTAGAGATCAACGCTGATAATTCTCATCCAGAACCTCCCGTATCCTCTGCGCTTTCTTCTCGCCAATAAGTTCAATTTCTTTGAGTTCATCAAGTGATGCATTAACTATATTTTTTACTGATCCAAATTTTTCGAGTAAGGGTTTTGCAAGTTTTGGTCCAATTCCTGGTAGAGAACTGACAATATATTCTTGTAATTCTTTTAAGGAGAGTGGCTTTTTTTCTCCTCTTAAATTAACGTCTCTATTTTCAAATTCTTGTTCTCTTTTTGCGATGAGCGCAAGGATTCCTGCAGTTTCTTGAGGGCTTTTGGTTTGTAACAAAGGAATTCCAAAACTGATCGTGATAGCAGCAAGCATTCCGCGAATTGCATTGGTATGAATTTTTCTTACATAATACACTTCCTCATTTCCTTCAATAATAAGAAGTGGTCTTTCAAAATTTTCCTTTAGTTCTTTCATTTGTGCTAATAATCTTCCGTCAATGATGGAGTTAACAAAATCTTCTGTAGTCTTGTATTCTACTCCTACTCTTCCGCTTAAGAGGAAATCTGCACTTTTGAGTTGTTCAAGTTTAATATGGCATCCAAGATCAAGCAGTTGTTTGAGAACAGGGCTTCCTTTTTCTCGATGATCCACAACAATCGTAAAGGGATACTGCTCTTCATAGTTAGGAAGTACTCTTTGCTCTTTTTTTTCTAAGAGGATGTTTTTCTTTTTCAAATCATGAAGGATACGATGCATTCTTTTTTCTTTGTGAAACGCACTCCACCGATACCCCTCATCCCTCGTGTCTTTTGCCATGAGTACGATCACTTTTCCTTTTTCAGTTCTTCCTGTTCTTCCTCTTCTTTGAATTTGTCGTATTGCAGAAGGAATAGGTTCGTAGAATAAAACCATATCTACTTTAGGAATGTCTAATCCTTCTTCTGCAACGCTGGTTGCTATAAGTACCTGGAACATTCCATCTTTAAATTCTTGAAGCATAGCGTGCTGTTCTTTTTGTGAAAGTCCTGTCTCTCCTTTTTTTGCTTGTCCTACAAAAACATTGCTATAGCATCCGGGAATGTCTGCAAGTACTTGTTTTATTTTTGTTGCTGAATCCCTATATTGGGTAAACACGATCATTTTTTGTTTCGCATCCTCTCTTACGACATCTGTAATGATACGTTTGAGTTCGTCTAGTTTTGGGTGTTCAATATTTTGTTCGAAAAGTTGTTTTGTTTTCCACATGGCAGTTTTAAAATTGCTATCTTTCATAAGGTTCTGGAGTGCTTTTACCTTGCTATGCGTGCTTTCTGCAGTGAGCTTTTCAAAATAGTGTTGAACTTGAGTGATACCTTGTGTTTCAAGGAGTTCTAATGCATGATGTGCTTTCATAACTTCTGCAAGAACTGATAGTGATCTCATGAGCTCAATAGTTCTTTCTCCTTGCATCATCTTTGCATGGAGCATGGCTTGGAGTTTGAGGAGTTCTGTTTTCTGAAACTCTATTCTGTTTGCATATCCTAATTCTTTGAGCGTATTCATTTTTTCTTTGAGACAAAGTTCAAGATATTTTTTTATGACAAGAAAACTTTCCGGAAGCGTTACTTTTATCCAGTCTACTGCAATTTCTTGTACATAGGGTTGCACATCAGGGTCTTCTTCTGTTCTTATTTCAACTGCCTCGATGCCTAAATTTTCACAAACTTCTGTTATCTTCTGCACATCACTTCCT
>JAGVYP010000023.1 GCA_018303205.1 Candidatus Woesearchaeota archaeon | reverse complement strand
GGGTTTCGCTTCGCTCAAGCCCACTTTTTCGTGTGGCTTTATGCCGCACCTGTTTTTACCAGATTTTTCTTAAAAATCTGAGGGACTTCCCCCTTGTCAGTATTTATTCTTTTTTCTCAGAAGTTCGACCTAAGGACGGTACCGCTTCACGGTACTCAACCATTACTTTTTTTTCTTATCAAATTGTTTTAATCTTCTTTGCAAAGAATGAATTCTCTTTTCCACTTGTCCAACACGTTCATGATCAGGATGTGTCTTTTTCATATGATGTACATATTGTTTGATCACCGATAAGTTTTCTTGCATGATCTTTACTCGCTCATAAGGCGAACCTACTCTCATTTTTACTTCTTGTTCAACACGTTTTTTCTTCTCTTTCTGTCTATGATAACACACATGGAGGTGAACCGCTTTTTTTGCGTGCGTAGCTCTCAAGTATTGATCCAAATGATCTTCTACTATCTTTAATTTTGTTTTGATCTGATCATTTAACAGTTGCTCCTCTTGTTGATGTTGCATAATCCTTTTTTCTTCAGTCAAGGTAGCACCCAGACGAGCATCCAGATTTTGCAGATTCCTTTCAAGGTCTTCTTCTACTTCTTTTACGTGATGTAATTGCAAACGTGCATCATGAAGGTGCGCAGATCTTTCTTCTTCCTGTTCTTTCTGCTCATGATACGTGCGAGAAAGATGTTTCAAATAGGTTCTTGCCCTTCCTAAACTCAGTGCTTGCATATTACCTTCTCCTCGGTGGAGGTGGGGGAGGTAAGCCGCTCAAAGGAGGTCTTGGACCAGGAGGCATTCCCGGAGGAGGAAAATATCCAGGAGGTGGAGGCATCGCACTAGGAAAAGGAGGCATTCCTGCTGGCGCTCCTAAAGGTTGAGGAAAATCAAGCTCTTCCTCTTTTTGAGGAGCTCCTCCTTTTAAATCATTCATCATATCTGCCATTGCAACAATACCATCTGCAATCTGAGCGTTTTGCTCAAGAATCTTATCCATACGGTGAAGCAAAGGCTGCATTCTCTCCTGAAAACTTAAACCTCCTTCCTCATCACTCATTACCTTCATTGACTTCTCAAACACTTCAGTCATCTGATCTAGTTTTCTTGCCAAATCATTCATAGAAATTTGCAAATGCTTAGTAGGAGAAGGTGGATTCTCATGCAGCTTTCTTATCTCATCTTTTAACTCTACAATCTCCTTATGAGGAATTAATTCGTACTCATCTTCAACTTCAGAGTCTTGAGTATTCTCCTTTGCCATCCTGCACCCCTTTTAACTACTTTTCGGGGTTAAGATATTTAAATGTTGTGGTTAAAATTAGAGTAATTTTCTCGCTGTAGCAAGAGCCTGTTCCACATCTTCTTTTTCCAAATTTAAATCAATATTATGCTCTTTTAGGCTATCAATAAATTCGCTTAGTGAAACTCCTGCTAACTTTGCTCCTAAGCCTAGGCTTACTTTTTTTGACTGATAGAGCTCTACTGCTTTATGTTTTTTTCCAGCCTCAACTAATTTTCTCACTACCTCTGACCGTTTTTCTTTCAATACTTTGCCAAATAAGTTAAGGGACTCTCCATCTAGCCTTGATGATATGGTTTCCATATTAGTTCACCTGTGCTTTGAAATGTTCGTAAATAGTTTGTTTATATCTTCCTATCGTGTGGAGTTGTTCTAATATTTTGAATGTTTTTTCTTTTGTTATTTTTTTCTTTTCATATAATCGTATAACAATTGCCATAGCGCACATAAAAGGTACTTTTTCTAATTTGCATAATTTAATTAATTCACCATCATCAGTGAGTATTGCTTTATGTTTTTTTTGATCAAATAATACGTATGCAGCAGCTTCTCCCTCATCAAGCCTAAAGGAGGTCATAATCGTTGTTATTTCTTTTTTGTTTGCGGGTATTATTTGTATTTTTTTTTCTTGGATCAGCTTTTCAATAAGCCTCGCATAATATGATTCTTTTTCAAATAATGCTTCTCTTTTTACTTCTTCTGGAATTATGATGATGGAGCTTATACCCATAAATGTTTCTAAACAACCTACCTTTGCCAACAATACGAGTGTTGAAGTGTTTGATACTAACATTTACATTTGTATACAAACGTAAGTATTTAAAGGTTGTGGTTAAGGTTTTGGGCGAGATTTAAACTCTCTATAATGTCTACTCCAGAGAGTAAGAATTGACTCATTTTGCATGCCATACCACCACATATCCATGATTCCCATTACCGCTCTAAATCCTTGCTCGAATGCTCTACATTGATCTGGAGTTTTGACATATTCACTTGCGGCTTTTCTTAGTTTATCTTCATGCCCAGGCTCCCAAGTTCCCAAATGCATATCAAAGAATCTTTTCAATGTTCCGTCTGGTTGCAAGGTTCTTCCTTGTTCCATTCGAGAAAGAGTTTGTACTACTTCAAGCACAATTTCTAACTCAGGAACAGCAGAGCTTTCTAAAGCATATGCTGCTCCGATTGCATAAGGAATATCTTGTGTGCCTACACTCTTTCTTATTCCTTCTACAAAAGTATGTGTAGCAGGCGAACATGCTACTTCTCTTACATGAACTCCTAATTCATTCTCTAGACCTTCAACAAGAATCTGATAATGCGTTTTTCCATCAGTCTCTGTTCCTAATTTTTCACCCATATTTCTTGTTAATTTAGCATCTACTTCAGACCATCTTGCAGCTCTGGAATTGTCTCTTGTAGCTTGTAAAAAAGAAACAATAGACTTAGGAAATAAGCTATATTGCTCTATCACATAGATTATTTCTTCATCACAAAGATCTTTTAATGTACTTGCAATAGGGTTTTGTGTTGGATGCACTGCCACATATTCTTCCCTCATTGCTTTGTTTAATTTATCAACCAATTCATCATATGTCATCACTTCACCTCTTTAGTAACTACTATTTAGTAGTTTTAATATAATAATTATTGTCGTACTAAATTGGTACGAAACTATTAAATACTCGCTTTGTTCTGATGTCTTCATGGACATGAGTATCTTGAAGAAGATCGGTTTAACAGAAAATGAAATCAAAATATATCTTACTTTGTTAAAGATCGGAGAGAGCACAGCCTACGATTTAGGAAAGAAAACAGGTGTGTACAGGGTTCACGTATACGATAAACTTGAACAGCTTATGGACAAAGGATTAGTAACACATGTTTTCAAAGGCGCAAAGAAATATTTCCAGGCAACTTCTCCAGAAAAAATAAAACACTACTTAGAAGACAAAAAAAGACAAATAAATGATCAAGAAAAGCAAGTCGAACTCATTCTACCTGAACTGAACTCGTACATGCAATTACCCAAAGAAGATACTCACGTAGAAGTATTCATAGGCGTAGAAGGACTCAAATACTTCTTAAAAGACATTATCAAAACAGGAAAAGAAGTTCTTGTTACAGGCATCGATGATCAAAAATACCAAGAAGCACTTCCTGTTTTCATGCAACAATACTTTAGAGATCTACGAAAAAATAAGATTTTTGAACGAGTTCTAACTGTTAAGAAAAAAAATATTTTTCTCTTTGATAAAAAGCTGGCGCCAACTACCACCTATCGCTTCTTAGAAGCAAAACAATTCAATCCAACAAACACTTTTGTTTATGGTAATCAAGTTGTTATCGTAACGTGGGGAACACCTGTTACAGCAGTTCTCATCCAGAATGAAAATATGGCTGAAACATATAGAGATCATTTTGAACATTTGTGGAAAATCGCTTTGAAGATAAATACGTCATGTGTTTTTTATTAACAAAGAAATTAAAATAAATATTTTAAGTTAATTAATAACATTTGTTTTCTGTTAACAAAAATAGTTTAAAAATGATATTTTGTTAAATAAAAACATTTATATACCTCTTCTCTTTTCTCTGTTTTATGGATCCGTTAAAAGACAGTTTCATAGAAGAATACGAAGGCGCTCAAGAACAAGCAGCCAAAGAACGATACAAAAATTCCACTATTCTTTTCTCTAAATCCCTCTTTGCTCTTTGCGATTTTCTTATTTACCAAAAATTAAAAAAACTTCCTAAAAACCACACTGAACGCTTTAGAATACTAGAAGAGTATTTTCCAGACGTTTATACCATTGTCGATGAACTCTTTTCTCATTACACCGATGCATACACTAAAAAAATTTTGAAAGAAACCAGCGAGGCTATCCAACATGGAATCAAAAAGATTATCAGAACTCACCAAATACCTGACTCCATTAAAAAAATTGTTACATAAAGAACTCTTTGACATTATCATTTTTGGTTCTTTTGTTAAAGGAGGTCATGCACGAGACATAGATCTTGCTCTTGTTGTTTATGAAAAAATTGATGTTGCTCCCTTAAAGAAAAAAATAAATGACATCTTCAAAAAAGAGATTGACATTCAAATGATCATGATTGACTCTCTTTATTCCCCTCTTTGGTTAACACTCATTAAAGAAGGGTACAGTATTAAAAAAAATACCTTCCTTTCTCAATTATACAACATACAACCCTGTGTTCTCTATAAATATTCCCTTAAAAAACTCAACAATGTACAAAAGGTACAATTTGAAAGAGGAATAAAAAATGTCTTAGGAAAAAAAGGAAACTTCCTCACCCGATCCGTTGTTCTTGCTCCTCTTTCTCTAAAGAATGAAATGATGGAATTTCTCAAACATTGGAATGTTTATTATGAAAGCCAAGAGTACGAATTACTGCCCCTCATGAGAAAAGAAGTGTTTTTATAGACTTAAAAATCATTTTAAAAAAAGTTCACGTATCTTGTTAACTTACATTCCCATATCAGGCATGCCGCCCATACCTGGAGGAGGACCTTGGGGCATTCCTTTGCTGGAACCTGCAATCACATCATCAATTCTTAAGATCATCACTGCAACTTCGCTTGCAGCTTTCACTGCTTGCGTTTTTACTTTTAAGGGTTCTAACACTTTTTCCTTCCACATGTCTTTTACTTTTCCAGAAAACACGTCAATACCAGCCCAGGTTTGTCCTTTGTCATGACTTGATTTCAATTCTGCAAGTGTATCAATAGGATCAAGACCTGCACTTTCTGCAAGTGTTCTCGGAACAACTTCCATCGCATGCGCAAATGCTTGGACAGCAAGCTGTTCTTTTCCTTCAAGAGAATTAGCATATTTTTTCAAACCCTTGCTGACCTCCATTTCAGGAGATCCTCCTCCAGCAACTACTTTTCCTACAGATAACGTAGCGCGCAAATCACCTACTGCATCATCTACTGCTCTTTTGACTTCATCCACAATATGGGACGTACCCCCATGTATCAAAATCGTAACTGCCTTTGGATTTTTACAGCCTCTCACAAAAGTCATTTGTTCATCTCCCACTTTTTGCTCTTCGACTAATGCAGCTTTACCCAATATTTGAGGAGTCAAATCTTCTAACGTAGAGGTTACTGAGCCTCCTGTTGCTAATGCTAAACTGTCCATATCGGATTTTTTAACTCTCCGACATGCGTAAATACCTTGTTTTGCGAGAAAGTGCTGTGCCATATCGTCGATGCCTTTCTGGCAGAGTACTACATTTGCTCCGCTCTGTATGATTTTGTCTACCATTTTTCTCAACATGCGTTCTTCTTGGTCTAGGAATGCTTGCATTTGAGAAGGGTCTGTAATGCTGATCTTTGCATCAGTTTCCGTATCTTTAATTTCGATTGCGGTATCTAAGAGAGCAATTTTTGCGTTTTCGATGCGCTTGGGCATTGCACCGTGTACACGTTCTTTGTCAAGCACAATGCCTTTGATGAGCTCAGTATCTTCAATACTTCCTCCTGCTTTCTTTTCAATCTTGATATTTTCCAAATTAACAAGAGTTTTTCCTTCGTATTCCTCAGCAGTTTCAATAACAGCTTGCACAATTTTGTCTGCCAAAGATTCTCGTTGTGCTTCAGCACCTTTTCCTGTCATCGCTGTCGTAGCAATATTTTTGAGCAGATCTTTATTTTTGAGTGAAACTTCTTCTCCTATCGCATTCAATAACTCAATTGCTTTTTGCGCTGCAAGACGATAGCCACGCGCAATAACCGTTGGATGGATGTTTTGCTCAAGAAGACCTTCAGCATTTTTGAGAAGTTCTCCTGCCAAAATCACTGCTGTCGTTGTTCCATCTCCTACTTCGCTTTCCTGCGTTTTTGCAATTTCCACAATCATCTTTGCAGCAGGATGTTCAATATTCATTTCTTCAAGAATCGTAACACCATCATTGGTAATCGTTACATCTCCTAAGGAGTCCACAATCATTTTGTCCATTCCTTTAGGACCTAGAGTAGAACGTACTTGATCTGCAACGAGTTTTGCAGCTTCAATGTTTAAGCGCTGCGCATTTCTTCCTTGGGTTCTTTGCGTTCCTTCAGGAAGAATAAAGATAGGTTGTATTTGATTAGACATGATATCCACCTCCCATGTTCTCTTCATCAAAGGAATAGCGGCTTATTTAAATATGTTATGTTCTCCCTGCTTTCAATAGTTAGGCACAAGGAAAAAGTCTATCGCTCGTTTATTTTATCCTTTTATCTTTCTTTCTCTTTTCTTTTGTTTTCGTCTATCTTTTTTATGAATCTTTTTTTGCTATCTTTTCTTATTCTATCGTATAATCAATAAGCTTATTTTGTATTTTTGTTTGTGTTTTTTATAAAAAATAATAAGGATCTGATACGAGTAAAAAATAACAAACTCAAAAGAAACCTCTATCTTGAAAAGTTAGGCACAAGGAAAAAAGTCATATTTATTTACCATATAGACATAAAAGAGGAATGCTTAAATATTACCCTTCTTCCTTCATTTTATGATCATCACCATTTCAGGTGCACCAGGTTCTGGAAAATCAACGGTTGCTACATTTCTTGCAAAAGCACTGCATCTTCAACACTATTCTGCAGGACAATTCATGAGAGACATGGCAAAAGAAAGAGGAGTAACACTTGTAGAATTGCAAAAAGAAGCACAAGAAGACCAAGGCAAAATAGACAAAGAAATTGATGCGCGCACAAAAAAATTAGGAAAAGAAAAAGACAACTTCATCATTGATGGCCGCATGGCATGGCATTTCATTCCACACGCAAAAAAAATATTCCTTGACGTAGAAATCGCAACAGGAGCACGACGCATATACCTCCAAGGACGAGAAGACGAATACTCTGATGAGTATTATGATGCCCTCGCCAAAGTCAAAAAAAGAATCGCAT
>JAGVYP010000033.1 GCA_018303205.1 Candidatus Woesearchaeota archaeon | reverse complement strand
GCACTTGCAGGATGTGCAGCTGATACTGTTCCGAATAGTACTCATGATACTTCACAACAAGCTGGACAGGCACAGGTATATGATAATTCAGATGATGAAGGTAACCAAGATATAACACAGCTTGTTAAACCTAGTTTAGAGCAAGTACTTGTTTCTGAAGAACAACTGCACTATTTACTCAAAAATCGATTTGGGTATGATACAAAAAAACCTACCCCAGAATCTCCTGATCATTTTAGTGAAGAATACCTTACACAGTTAAGACAAGAAGCTCATTTTCGTGGTTTAGAGATTTTAGCTGAATTCTATGACGTGTTACCAGAACCAAAGCATACTGAAGATGGGTATGATCAACCATCAGCAAAAATAAATCTTCTTCATAGACTTGAAAACGAAATTTCAGATATATACTTTGAAGCTATATCAAACCTTAGTGATGAACAAATAGACAAATTAAAACGATTATTTAATTATGTTAAAACAGCGGCAACAGATTATGACCGCATATTCCATACTTTAGGGAGTATCGCTTTTGGATTGCAAGAACCAACACTCACAGTTGAAGAAAAACAACGGAAAGGATTTGCATGGGATTCTCAATTGTTTAAGACACATCCTGAGAAATTTATAGATGAAAAAACAGGCAAAGCGCGTGAACCACAATTAGAAGATTATCGTGAACTAGCTGAACATGAAGTTAGAGATAGAAAAGGACGCTTTGAACGAGGGCAAAGAAATTTTGAATTTTTTACTTCTGAAAAAATGTTTGCTCTTTACGATCGTTATCAAGCATTTGGACTTCATATTTTTGATGGACTATTTACATTAGATAGTAATCTATCGCCAGGTTTTGCTACACCTCAAAATCCCAATGCTGACTATGATTTTTTTATGGAACGTTATGGTTTTCAAGCAGCAACTACTGATGCATTAAAAGAAAAAATAGACTATTGTAAAGAACATTTTGGAAAAAATATTTTTTACGGAAAAGATATTGATGCTCTTGATGTTGTTTCTCTTGATTTTTTAACATTCTTAAAAGAGGATCTTCACGCTACCAGTATAAGCGGGATGGTAGAGAGCCCCTTTGGTGGTAAGCTAGAGAATTCTTTAGATTTGGTTCTCTTAGCTGAGCTAGAAGCACAGAAGTCATTTCTTGTTTATTTAGACACTGCTGAGTTTAATCTAGGAGGTCTCAGCCAGCTTATGGAACGATTGTATGGCCCATTAGAAGGTGTTTTTGGACAAGAAAGTGCTACTTATTTGCTTCATCTCGCAAGACAAGGAGGAGAAGAATATGTAACTCTGTATCAAGAACATATTGCTCAAAGAGAGGGTATGGTACTCTCAGAGCTGGACTTATTGAGCAGATTAGGAGCTTATGATGGTCGAGCATTCTTAGAAGGATTGGTTGCTAATGGAAATACTGATCTTAGTGATGTTGAAATAGCTCATCTTCTTCCTATAGCTGCAGATGAAAAACTAAGAACTTTTGTTATGAAAGACAAACGTGCAAGATATGTCGTTTTTGAAAAAGACACTCTTGCATGGTTTGTAGAACGTGGAGAGAGCATAGATACAAACCTTATTAAAGAAATTTATGAGGATCATGGAAAACTTTCAAGATATGACATGGGTTTAGTTGCTGCTTTGCAAACTGATAAAACGCTTCTTGCAACCTACCAAAATCGTGGAGAACTAGAAAAAGCAGTACAAAAAATATACGACACTGCACCTGTTGTGAGAACTGATTCCAATGGAACAGATGAACATCAAGAAAGACCAGATCTTTCTCTTCTTTCTCATTTTGAACTCTTACAAATAAAACTACTTTATGATGCACTATCAATAGACAAAGCAAAAACATTTATGGGTAATCTAGCTTGGAGTGATATCAACGAATATAAAGAAGGTGCTACTGGTAAACATTTCCCAACAGAACTCAGTTTTGACGTATATTACCAAGATGGAAAACTTGTTTTCGTAGCAAATAAACCCAATAGCATAAAGGAAATTCCTTTTAATCCAGGATTAAACCTTATACAACAGGTTACGAATGATGAGTCAGCAAGATCGGACTCTCAATTACAAGAGGGATATTTTCCGCTTTTCAGAGCACACCTTCATGCAACTGCAGAAGATGATAGGAGATACAGTGCTCCCAGTGGAATTAGCAGTATGAGATTTGGTCGTTATGGTGGTGATGTCGGAGGTGCTTACTTTCGTTTTAGTAATGAACTTGTTGTGACTACGCTGGGAACTGAAGGAACTGACCAGATGGGTGTTAATATCGACCTCTATCGGTTTACTGCAAAAGGAAAACAACGAGTATTGCACGTGATCGATTTAGGAAAACAAGTTATACCTTATAAAAAATAAAATAATAATGGATGGCAATTAAAGAAGATATTCATAATCTTTCTGGATAATCACATCCGCTTTTTTCTTTAATCTCCAAGGAGGACTTTTCATAATAATCAACTTTACATTTGACAACTTGAGCAACTCTTCATCTTCATAGTCATTCATCAGAATGCCAATCTCTTTTTTGTCTTTGGACAAATTTTTTGCGATTCTATATTTGTCGTTGCTGTTTTTGATTTGTATTTTATTTATGTTGTTATCAATTATTTTATCGAAATGAAGCAATTGCTTATATGTTCCAACATCAAAACTTTGGCTCATCGCAATTTTTGTTGTTTTTATTTTTTCAAGAAACTCCTTAACACCGGGAAACAAACTCTTTTGTAATTGTTGATTATTATACTGATATTTTGTTATATTAGTATTTGTTTTTTTCAACAAAAGAAGAAAATTATTGATTAAGCATTCATTACTTACATGATATATTTTTGACGCATTGGTAAGATTGAATAATAATTTTAAAATATGAAGTTTTATTCCATAATATAAAACAAAAAAAAGATCTTTATACTGTTTTTTATTTTTTGTGAATACTATTTTATTTTTAAAAAAAGATTTCAAAATAAAAGAAACATTTTCTTTTGTAGTAATAATATGGTCTGGGTTTTCTAATTTTTCATTAAAAAAACAAGAACTGATAACATCACGTGCAAGAGTATTTGCTATACCTACGGTCATGTGCGGAGCAATCGTATCATCGATATCAATAAGAAATAAGTCAAGAGAAGCTAATCTTTTTTTTAATTCTTTTTTTTCCATCATTCTTTGACTTTTGTTATAATCTTTTTATCAATTTTTTCTATTTTTACCTTGTAGAATTTTTTGATGGGGTCATCACGGAGGTTTGCTGCTTATCACCTTTTTATCTTTTTTGTGATCATTGCGGAG
This sequence comes from Candidatus Woesearchaeota archaeon, assembly GCA_018303205.1. Classification (GTDB taxonomy): domain Archaea; phylum Nanobdellota; class Nanobdellia; order Woesearchaeales; family JAGWAF01; genus JAGVYP01. Next base: position 47,958 of record JAGVYP010000033.1, on the reverse strand, counting down.
ACATACTGCTCCCTTGTCGCAGATCTTGCGAAAAACAAGCTGCATGAATCGCTTGTTTTTCTGGTTTTGCTCCAAGGCAATGATCACAATGTACTTCTTCAACCTGAGGACAGTACAGCTTCGTTATCCTTTTTATTTTATGGTTTATTCTTTTTCATGTACCTTTCTGATAAACTTTGCAGGCATTCCACCCCAAACTTCCCCTGCAGGAATTTCTTTTTGTGCTAAGCTGTAAGGTTCAATAATGCTTCCTTCTCCAATAAGGGTTCCACAGTAAAGCATTGCGCCTTTTTTTACTCTTGCTCCTTTTTTGACAAGCACTCTTCCGAAAACAGTTTGTGACATAGTATAAGAATGCCCATCTACATACGTATCATCTTCTAAAACAACATCATCTTCTAACGTAACTAAATCCCCATAAATATGATCAAAGATAACATTTTTTCCCAAATAGACATTTTTGCCAATGGTTGCACCCATGAGACGATAACATAATTTTCGTAAACCACTTGTTGGCATGAGTCTTGAAAGTTCAACTAAAATACCATTATACCAAATTTTCCAGACAGGTCTTGCTCTCCACCAGTCATTTCCCGGTCCTGCTCTTTTTCCACCATAATACAGTTTAAAGAACATCTGATTCTTGTCTTTCAAGAATGCATTAATTTGTTTTCGTGCATCTTTATAATATTCTTTGTGGTGCATTTCTTTTTTTTTGAAGTATTTGTCTATTCCTGCTTGGTCTAAGGTGCTAAACAAGAAGGGAGGATTGCCCATCCAGATTTCTCCTTTTTTTATTTCTCCTTGAAAATCGGTGCGAAATCCTGTCATGCCTCCTTCTCTAATAATAGTTCCAGGATGAAGGATGGTATCTCCTCCTGTCATGGTTCTTTTTTCCAAAATGATTTTTCCAAGAATAAGCTTATTTTCTTTGATTTCATGCGCTTTTAGAGTAGTTAAACCTCCAATAAGCACTCCCTCACCTAGTTGAATCAATTCAGGAAAATATGCATCCCAAATATGATAATGAGGCAAACAACAATCCTTGCCAATCTTTGCGCCTGTTGTTCTCATCAGCGCATTTTTGAAATGACTGGGAACCATCCACTTTTGAATGAAAAAAATAGATTTGTTATACCATAACTTTGGCAAAGGCAAAATATTGATATGATGATTATCGATGGGTACTTCTATCGTCATTTTATCTGTTGAGAGAAGTTCTTGCACTGCTGCTTTAATGCGTTCTTTTTGATTCATAGCCTAAAGAAAAGGCTTGAGTTTTTAAATGTTTTAGAGTGCAAACCGAAAGATTTAAATATTTAAACGTATTACACGTAATAAACGTAATATACGGAGGTGTTTTTATGGTAAGTATAACATTGGCAGTACCTGAAGAGATGAAACAAGAAATGGACAAATTCCAAGATATTAATTGGAGCGCTGTTGCGAGATCTGCTATTCAGAAGAAACTTTCCTTGTTAAGACAATTTCGAGAATTTACTAAGGATAGCACTCTCACAGAAGAAGATGCTATAGAACTGGGAAGAAAAGTCAAAGCAGGGATGGCAAAAAGACATAAAGCTTTACAATGAACTTTATTATTGACGCAAATATTATTTTTTCTGCACTTATCAAAGAAGGGACAAATGCAAAACTTCTCTTTGAAAAAAATATACAACTTTATTCCCCTGATTTTTTTAGTGAAGAATATCTTAAATACATAAATTATCTTCAAGAAAAAACAAAACGAACAAGAGAAGAACTTATCCAGATCTTGCATATACTCCAAGATATCATTGTTATAATACCAGAAGAAGAATATGAAGATTACATAGAAAAAGCAAAAACTATCTCTCCTGATAACGGTGATAGCATTTATTTTGCATTAGCAATGAAATTAAAATGCCCTATTTGGTCAAACGATAAAAAATTAAAAGAACAGGATGAAGTAAGTATTATTTCTACAACTGAGCTTATGCAGTTACTCAGATAATTTCCTCACAATCCCCAACTCAGTGTCTACTTCAACAAGATCATTATCCTTTAAAAGCTTTGTGGCAATTTTGGTTGCAACAATACAAGGAATACCTAACTCTCTTGCAACAATTGCAGCATGGCACGTCATACCACCTTCGTCAGTAACGATAGCAACAGCTTTGCGCATTGCTACAATATAATCAGGAGCAGTCATAGGACATACCAAAACATCATTTTTTTGCATCTTAGAAAAATCTTTCGGAGATAAAATTATTTTTGCTTTTCCCTGCACTTTTTTTCCTGAACTGACTACTAACCCTTTTAGTTTCTTTTGTGCAGGATCAAATGTTTGTTTTAAAAAAGGTTGTATCTTCTGTTTGCATCGCATTCCAAAAGAATGTTCAACACTATTTTCTTTTTGATGGTATATTTCAACAAAATAATTCAAACGATTTTTTATCATCTCTTGAGATATCTGTTTATTTTTTTCTAATAAGATTTTTAATTCTTCAACCGTATAATAATGCAGTTTGTGAGCATCTATTTTAAAATGAACCGTTATCGCATCTACATAGAGATCAAGTTGGTGATTGATCATGAAAATATATTTTTTACGTAGATCTTGCCACCAGATACAAAATGACAATCGCTGTGCTATCTTTGCAACCTCATTTGATAAATGATACTTTTTTATAATCTTTTTTTTTGCTTGTTTTGTTTCTTCTGGGAAAGATTGTAAAGTTTTTAATCTTTTTTTTGCTTCTCCAAGTGATAAAGTATCTAAACGCTCCTGAAAATAAGAGATGGGCAAAACTTTTGTATGATGATAACTGTTGAGCATCCAAAAAAACTTTTCTTGATGTTCTTTTAACGTTCTTTTACCTAATTTTATATTGAACAAATCAATTTCTTCATCTTGATAAAAAGAATAATCTTGCGGAGCTGTCAAACGCTCAAAAACACGAATAAAATTATTCTTAGAAAGAATTTTTTGCAATTTTCTTTTGAGCAATTGCTCCCCGCCCCAGTTAGCTATTTCTGGAAGTAAACCGACAGTCCAAAAAAGGCAGACTATCTTCAGGAATTGAGTATAGGACTGAGCAAGCTCTTCTTTAGATTTTTTAGCTAATGATTTTTTCGTTACGGTAGCAAAAAAAGAAAGGATTTCATCAACAAGACTTTTCCATTCGCTATAGTTTTTTTTAAATTGTTGATCATCCAGAATAAATTTTTTGAAAGATAACTCTCCTTGATCATATAGCTGCTGATATTCAGTAACAAAGGTTATTTTCTCTTCATGAATCCACAAAATATAGGTCTGCTATCAATAGGCCCCCACTTGAACAATTCTTTTTTTGGATCAATCATTTTTGAGAATTATTACTCTACCATGATTAGCATTGACTTCTACGTGTTGGTGATCTTTCAAAACTTTTGTTGCTATTTTTGTTCCAATGATACAGGGTATTCTTAGTTCTCTTGAAACAATTGCAGCATGACAAGTTACTCCTCCTTCGTCAGTCACAATAGCAGCAGCTCTTCTCATTGCAGGGATATAATCTGGCCTGGTCATTACTGCTACGAGGATATCTCCTTTTTTTACTTTGTCAATGTCTTGTGCACTTTTTACCACTTTTACTGGACCTCTTGCCATACCAAGGCAGGCAGTTAATCCGCGAAAATCATTAAGATCTGAAAAATTCATTTCTCCAAGAATGGCTTTGCGTATTTCTTCCACATCTTGTCCGATCATTGCTTCGTGTCCTTGTTCATCCCAGAAAAAAACACTATTTTTTCTTCGTTCTTGTAGCATTTTTCTTTCCGGTTTTTGTTGAAAGATCATGTTTACCTCTCTGGGGGAAAGGTATTTTATTTCTTCAAGGGGAATTCTTGTTCTTTTTCCTATTTCTTGTAAAAGGATACTAAAATAGTGTGTTGTCCAAAACGTTGCTTTTTTTCTCTCGTCCTGCCAGGATGTGAAATCTTCAGAAATGGTAATAAGCAATTTGAGCTCGTTACTCAATTCTAATTGTTTGATAAGCTCTTGTTTTCTTTTTTTGTTTTCTTTAGGGATATTTTTTATTTTTTTTATCTCTTTAGGAATTTCTATTTTTGTTTTGAAGATGTTTTCTATTTCTTTCTCAAAATAATCAGCACTTAAGATATTATCAGCAACGTAATTGTTATGGATCCAAAAATATTTTTTTTGATGTTGTGTTATCAGTTGCTTTTTCTTTTCTGGTTTTTTTTGTACCTGTATCGCAAGTTCTAGAAGTGCAACTTCAGCGTCATTGATAAAAGATAGGTGAATGGGAGCTGTAAGTGCGGAGAAAAGTTCTGTAAAACGCATGCTTGTCTTTATAGTACTTTGTTCATACACTTTCTTTATTTCTTCTGCAATAAGTTCGTCTGTACCCAGTGCAAATCCGTCAATAAGGGAGCTGGAACTATTTCTCTTTAACGTAATTTCCATGAAGGTATTATGAAACTGTATAAGTTTCTGATCAGATAATTTTTTAATATCTTTTTTTTCTATTTCAGCACAGATTTGATAAAATGCTTTTTCATCATGTTTCCATTGGTCCATAAAATCCTTGCTGATTTTTGGATTCTTTTTTCCCTGTTGTAGGATACTCGTATAGACTTTCTCAATATCTTCCATGGCAATATACCAATCAGCTTTGTCATTATGGAAGAAACAATAATGAACAGTAAAATTTCCTCCTTTCTTTCGTTCTTTGTGTGTGTTGATTTCAGCTTCTGCGATATAATGTAAGAAATAGGGTGCACCATCAAATCTTTGATGATACCATTTTTTATGATTCCACTTTTCTAGTTTTTTTTTCAGCAAGCCTTTGAGGTAATCCACGGTAATTCAAAGAGGAGTATGCCACTTTATAAAGGTTACTGCAGTTATTTGAGTCTTTTCTTCTTTACTTTTTCTGGCTCATCAAGATAATTTTCTTGAGAAACGATAGACTTTCCTGACGCGATTTCCAATTGCTTTCTTGCTTCTCCAGCAATACTACCACCTTTTCTAGCAACTGCCTTATTATGATCAAAACCTTTTGCATCTCTTGCTTTTGCTATAGTGGTAGTAGATGCTTCCCCCAGCATGGTAAAAATCAATTCTAAATCGTTCATATGATCCCTGAGATTTTCTTTTTTGAGTTTTTTGTGTTGTTTGTATTCGTCAACTGTTTTATCAAAAGCAGCTTTACTAATCTCATTGGTTAAAATACCAAATTCAATATTTTTTACATCCCTCTTTTTCCACTCATCGACTAACTCTTGTCGTACTGCTATTCCCCTTACTCTTTTTTCAATCCATTCTTCACTGTAACCTTTTTGTCTATAAAGTTCTTTCATCCTTTCTTGAGCTAGCTCTGGATTTTCAATTTCCTGAACTCTCTCATAACCAACTTGAGCAAGCCAGAGTTTGAAAGGCTCAGCTTTCGGAGAAGGTATTGATTGTATGAGACGAAAAAGGGTTTCTGTATTAGCACAGTCAGATTCATAATATTTACCATCAGAAGCTTGGAGTTTCAGTTGGTTACACTTTGTAACCACCTCGCTTCCTTCTTTTAGTAGCCTATGTTTAAGTACTTTCCAGTAATTTCGTGCATCAGAACTTTCTGCTAAACTTCCTATAATGTCAACTACAGAAAAGTACCATTGATCATTATGCCATATTCTTCTTATTTTTTTATCGTCAAAAACTACGAGATTACTATGTTTTTCCATAATAGAAAGAAGACATGAACTGGTTTATATACCTTATTTGCGAATGTCCAGTGCTTCTTTTGGACTTTGAAGAATTACAAGACGGTGTATTTGCCTATTTTGCCCTAGCTCAGTTTTATATACCAACTTCGATTCAAAGGTATATGAGCAAGAAAATGTCTTTTCAACTCGGAGAAAAAGCATTACCTTTAGAAAACATTGTTTTACTCGGTTGGCAAAACAGGATATATGATAGAATCTTAGCAAGCATGAGAAGGGGTATTCAAGCAGGAGATACATTTCCAGCAGTACCTGTTTGTCAACTTGACAGAAGAACTTATATTTTGATTCCTATGTACCCTTCTCCTGACGTTAATAACATAACAGATGGAGGTCATCATCGCGCAAGATCACATCTTCTTGAAGGACGAAAATTATTAGTTACTGTTTATGGTTTAAGTGATTGGCGAAGAGCGATAAAAGAGATTGAAAGTGAACAGGATACAAGGGGAGTACCTTATCGTATAAAACTTGTAGAAGAGGTACCTATAGTTTCTGATGATGGTTACTACAAAATGTTATTAAGACAGGATAAGAATTATCTTAGAAATGCTCTTCCTGAAGAATTAGCAAAGTTCAAGATTGATTAGTGTATAATCTTCACTACTCCCTTTTCAGCATCCACTTCAACTTCCATACAATCTTTTAAGATGTCAGTTGCATTTCCCGTTCCGACGATGCAAGTTTTTTTTAATTCTCTTGCAACGATAGCAGCGTGGCACGTAATTCCTCCCTCGTCTGTGATTATTGCTGCAGCTTTTTCCATTAAAGGAAGATATTCAGGTCTTGTCATTTGTGCTACGAGAATGTTTCCTTGTTTAAATTTTTGAAAGTCGCTTGATTGTCTTATTATTTTTACGATCCCTTTTACTTTTCCACTAAATGCTACCATTCCTTTTAATTCTTTTATCTCATTAAATAATTTTTTATCAAGTTCTTTTTTGAAGTCATTTACTTCTTTTCCTTCTAACAATAAGGGTTTCTCTTCTCTTATAAGAAGGTGTATGCATCCCTCTTCCTCTCTTTTTTGTAGTATTTCTTTGTTAGGAATGGTCTCTTGCAGTACTTCTTGAGGGAGTGTGTATAACATAGCTGCAAGAGGTATTTTTCTTTTTTCTCCTAATGCTTTGAGCAAAGTAACAAGTACTTCATTGCTGATCTGATTGTTTCTTTTTCTATAATCCCTCCATTGGGTGATTAAAGCAAAGAAGTCAAAGAGTTCTACTGTGTTTTTAGGAATTTTCTTTTGTTTGACTATTAATTTTTTATTTTTTTTGGTTTGTTGCTGTTCTTGTTCAATTTTTTCAAGTTCTTGCTTGCAAGCTTGAGGATGTTCTTTTCCTTTTTGTATTTTTTCAAGAAAATAGTTGAGATCTAAACTCCATACTTTTTGATAGTCATTCTTATACCAGTAATAGGTATCACGATGTTTTTGCACTTTTGCAAGAAAGAGGTTATCGTGTAAAAAATTCTTTTTCTTGCTTGCTTCAATGTTCAACTTGAGGAGATTTATTTTTTCTCGTTGTGACCACGAGGGCTCTTCGGTAGCGAGCATTATGTGAATTTCTTGATCAGTTAATGTTATTTTTTGTTTTTCTAGTCTTTCTTTGATGATGTTTTCTCCGGTAAGGTCGTAGGCATCGCAAAACACGTAGGGAATCCACATGGAGTAATTGATCTCATAAAATTTTTTGTAGATTTGCAATATTTTTTTCTCATCAAGTTTCTTAAGATCCATTGACAATATTTTTTGTACTTCTTTTTGAAAAATGTTGTCTCTTTTTTTCCATTCTTTTTTTATTTCTTGCAATTCTTTTTTTGTTTTTTTCAAAAAATGGTCTCCCATTTCTTTCAAATAAGTTTTTTCGAGGTACCAGTTTCCTAAGCCTTTTTGAGAATATGCAACAGTCATACCGTAACTTACTCCTGTTTCCTGATAGAGGCCTTCTACTGCTGGAAACAGTGGTGTAACCATGAGATGGAGTACTGCAGCGCCTCCTTGTCTGTGCCAATTTCTTTTTCTTATTATTTCAAGAATGTTTTTCATCTGCTTTTAAGTTGCATTCCATCATGTTAGCTAGTAATGCTCCTTTGACGATTTCCAAAGAGGTACTTCTTCCCAAGATGGTCACTGGTCTTGCTGTTCCGAGAATAAAACCATAGGCCATGATTACGTCTGAAACTTGCATGAGAGCATGGAAAAGAATATTTCCCGCAGTTAAGTTGGGAAGCACAAGAATATTAGCATCTCCTTTAAGAGGGGAATCAGGACATTTTCTACCAGCAGCATAAGGATTTGTTGCTGCGTCAAATTGCATTTCTCCGTCACAAATAACAGAAGGCATTTTTTCTTTGAAGAGTTTTGTTGCTTTTCTCACAATCATGACTTCAGGACCATCTCCTCCGCTGCCTTTGGTCGAGAAGCTCAGAAAAGCAACTTTGGGAGTAACATCCAGTGATTGTACAAACTCTGCAGAGTTCTTTGCGATGTTTGCAAGATCTTCTGAGCTTGGATTAATATTTAATGAGCCGTCTGTCATGAATAAGACGCGATTGTTTTTTTTGTCTTTCATCACAGAAAACTCATTTGCTAAGGTTCCTTTTTTCTTTAAGATTTGCAGTGCGGGTCTCATGATTGCTGCTGTTGGGCAAATGACGCTGCTTGCTACTCCTTCAGCTTTTCCTGTAAAGACCATCATGCAGCCAAAATAGTTGACATCTTTGACGAGTTCTTGTGCTTCTGGAAGTGTTAATCCTTTTTCTTTTCTCAGCTCAAAGAGTTTTTGTGCGAGTTCTTCTTTTTCTTTTGTTTTAAGATGGTCGATGATTTCTGTTTTTCCTATGTCTAAGTTCCATTTTTTTACATTTTCAAGAATAGTTTTTGGATTTCCTAGCAGAACAAACTGTGCCATGTTTTTGAGATCATGTACTGCTCGTAAGACTCTTTCATCCCAGCCTTCTGCGATAACGATTTTTGCTTTGCGTTCTTTTGCTTTTTCCTGAATAATCTTGTCAATGTCAATCATGGGTGTTCCTCAGAGAGCCTTAAGCTACTCCTTTTTTTAAGCCTTTTGGATCTTTCTCACGATACCTTTATTAGCATCTACTTCAATGATATCGCCGTGATGGAAGACTTTTGTTGCTATTTTCGTTCCGATAACACAGGGCTTATTCATTTCCCGAGCAACAATAGCCGCATGGCACGTAATTCCGCCTTCGTCTGTTACAATAGCTAATGCTTTTTCCATCGCTACGGTATATTCTGGAGTTGTCATGCTTGCCACAAGAATAAAGTCATGGGTTTCATTTTGAATATCGCCAAAATCTATGACTATTTTTACTTTGGCTTTTGCGTAACCAGGACTTGCACACATGCCCTTAATTTCGGTAACTTCTTTTACGGTTGCTTGTTCAATTTCATCAACTAATGCTTGCGCTTCTTTTCCAAACAACGTTATCAATTTACCATCTTTATTTATCAAAACATTAAATTTTATTCTTTCTTTGATAAGTGGGATATAGTCTTTATTGTTGAATAATGTTTCTTTCACTTCCTCTGGAAATAAATATTTAATTTCTCTTTTGCTAAGATTACATCGTTTTCCCAATTCTTCAAAAAAAGGATAGAGATAACAATAGCTTTTGTTTAATGCTCCTCTGACAAAATCTTTATAGTAAACGCATTCTTGGAGACACTGGATAAGATTTTGTGTTGGTTCATCAAAATCTAGTTCTTTCATTATTTTTTCTTGTTGTTGCTGTAATTTCTTCCTCATACCTTTTATTGTGTGTAATACTCTTTTTGCTGTTTGTTGATCATCGATGATATGTTTTATTTTTTGTAAGAAATATTCGGTTTTATAAGGCTCTTCATCATAATAACTGCAAGGAATCCATTTGAATTTAGCTTCATGTTTTTTTATTTTTTGTATTACCTTATCATCATTTAATTCAAGTTTTTTCTCGATAATTTCAAAAGCTAATGCATGTATTTCTCGCTCTTCTTCACCCACAAAACTTTCTTTTGAAGTTGCTGTTAATATGTTTCGATATTTTTGAAATTTTTCCTCATTACCAACTTTTTGTTTTAAAAGCTTTTCAAATTCAGGAACTGCTTTATGAACAATACACCTAATAAACCAAGCAAAAAAACCTGCATGGGTGTTTAAAGAAACAAATACATCATAAAGTTGGTAAATTTCTTCGATTGAAAGTCTTTTGATGTCTTTTTTGTGCGTATTTTTTGCAAATTCTACTAACGCTTTACATTTTTTCTCACAATTTTTTGACCAGTCTTGAAGAAATTTTGGAGAAGCTTTTATTTGTGCAAGGTATTCTAATGATTTTTTATCTGCCATGTCATCATCCCAATAACAGTCCACTTTACCATTTCTCGTAAGATAAGCAAGATTTTTGAGATTGTTAGCAAATGCTGTTGCAAAACTATGACTACGCAACAGGTCCATCATACGTTGAAATTGCCAAGCCCATTTGATCATTATAATTTCCTCACGATACCCTTATTAGCGTTAACTTCTATTTCTTCATTATCTTTAAGGAGAGTAACAATGTTAGGGATGCCTACGATGCAGGGGATGTTTAATTCTCTACTCACTAAAGAAACATGTGCTGTTAATCCTCCTTCTTCTGCAATAATAGCCACTGCCTTGGTGAGGATGGGTATGTAATCAGGGCTTGTATTGGACACTACAAGGATGTCTCCTTTTTTGAGTTTGTGAAAATCTTTTGTACCAAGAATAATCTTTGCTTTTCCCTTTGCTCTTCCTTTGCACGCTATTCTTCCCTTAAAACTGTTCTTATTTTTATCTTGGCAAGACAAATATTTTTTTTCAAAGGTCTCTGCTTCTTTTCCTATCAGGATGCTTATTTTTTTTTCATCTGTTATGCAAATACTTTGTTTTATACGTTCTTTGACAGTGGTCCAATCTATTTCTTTTTTGTCTAGCAAATTATTTGTTTCTTCTGGGAGAAGGTCTTTTATCATTTCTGAAGGGGTATGGGTTTTTTCTGCTATTTTTGTAAAGAGTTTTTCTCCGTGATAGGTTATTTCATTGGTGTTTGCTTTGTAATAGTCTTTTAGAAAGCTACTGGTAGCAGCAATTTGTGCGAGTAATTTTCCTTCTTTACTAAGCGTACTGATGAGTTTTTTTCTTTGTGTGAGATCTTTTTTGAGATGTTGCTTTCTTTGTTCTAAGATACTTTGCGGATCTTTTTTTAACATTTCTTTCACTAAAATAAGATAAGTTTCAATCGTTTTTGGTTTTTCATTATAGTACCCCATTCCTGACCAGCAAAATGTGTTTTTTATGGGTAAAACATCTTGTTTTGTGGGTTGTCTTTTTTGCTTTTTGAGTTGTAGTGCAAGTTGAAGCAATGCTTTTTCTTCTTCTGACGTAAAACTTGGTCTTTCGCTTATGGACGCTAATGCTATGGCTTCTTCATGAGGTAATATGCTCTTGAATTTTTTGAGCAGTGATCTATCAACGCAACGTAAAGTACCGGCTACTAAAATAATATTTTCTATTTGCTGATAATAATACGTAACTAACTTTTTTAATTCTCTTGTATCATCAGGTATTTTTTTTAATCTTTTCACGGTTTCATTTTTTATTTTAAGAGTGTACTTCTCTAGTTCTTCTAATAAAGAAGCTTTTTTCATAAATCGATGAAGATAGTCATCAAATTGATCATAAGATTCTACTCTGATATACCAATCTGCAAGATGATTCTTATACCCTGCGAGAACATTTACGTGATGTGGCCAAGGTCCTTTCTTACGACAAGATTGATGCACAATGAGGTAATGCATATAAAAATAGCAAAATCTTTTTCCTTCTGGATAAAAGGTAGAAGATGAAAAATCGGGCATCATGGATATCCTAATCCTGCTTTTCTTTTAAACTTTTCTACTCTTTTTTTTGTCTTAAAAAGACAAGTTACTGTACTATAAAACAGTAAAATTTATATACTTGTCTTGTTTTTCCTTTACTATGCCTCATGTTATCATCTGTTACAGTCTAGGAAGCATTCTTCCAAAGCTCAGAATAAGATTTACACGAGAGCTTTATGGGTATCGGGATAGTTCTCATCATGGAAAGTATGAGTATGACAGACCTGGACTCTTGTCTTCCCTTGCTTATGAAAAGCCTTTGGAAGCAGTTCTTCTTTTACCTTCTCAATACACTGAAAAAGTAATAACACATTTAAAAAAATATCATGCTTCTTTTGTGATAAAGCTCATCCAAGAATAATCAATCTTAAGTTTGCTCAGGCACATATTCAACTTTGTGAATAAGGTGAAAGATTCCCGCAAGAATAAAGAAGATGACTAATGCTGCGATTAAGGTAATGCCATCAAAGGGAACATTCGAGTAAACTGACGCCAATGCTACATAGGCAATAAGGTTTACACAGATCGGTGATGAAATAAAAAAAGCTATTTTCTTTGGCCATTTGTGAAAAAAGTTTTCCTTCCAGAGAATCATTCCTTGCACAAGAATAAGCAGTGCGATAAGACTTTTCTTGTATTGATAAAAATACACGATCCAGTGGTGAGGTTCAAAATGATTGTAAATATACCTGAACAAATCAATCGAGATAAAGATTAAAACCATGCTATTTCCTACTGCGGTATTCCAGCCTAATTCTTCTTTGATGTATCTTCCAAAATAAAGTTGCATGACAAAAAGCGTAAAAATAAGAGGGATGGCCATCCAAAGCATTTCAGGATATCTTGAAGGGGCAGTGATGAGTTCTATAATACGATCTTGAATAAGGGAGAAGAAAGAAATCACAGCATTTCCCTGACTTTCCTGCAGGGTCGTATTCATCGTCACATTTATTGTTTCATTCACAATCATATCGCTTTTTATTAATACTGACTTTTTAAGAGTTTTGATTTTATGTAATTATCAGTATCATGGAGTTATATCGTCTTAAGGGTAAGAGGAACGAGGTGGAGCGAAAGCGCAGCGTGGCACGGAACGAAGCGGAGTGAGTCGAGAAAAGAGCGTTCATAATAAAAGGGGCAAAACTTTCATTCCAAAGTATAATCCCAGCCCGGTTGCCATGCTTTTGTTTTTCGCCAGTCATCAGCAAAAGCCTGTTCCCAAGTTTTATTCTTCAACAAAACATCTAATGCTAATTGCGGGGCTTTGTGTGCAACAATGGCAACCGACTTTCCATCATAATTTTTCTTCAAAAAATCAAGAAAATCACTTATTCTCATTTTGACATCCTCGTAACTTTCTCCGTCAGGAAATCTCCTCGTTACATATTGCTCTTGAGGGGGTTCAACAATTTCAGAGGGCTGTGCATTATATTTTCCATAATTACATTCCCTCAATCGTTTGTCTGGAATAATTTTTACTTTATCTTTAAAGGTTAATTCAGCAGAATGCACAGCCCGTTTTAAGTCAGAACAGAAAACAACATCAAAATGCTTGTCTTTGATTTTATCCCACAATTCAACTGATTGTTGAACCCCTAACTCCGATAAATCAACATCAAACCAGCCAGAGGAGATTTCCTGTTCGTTATCGGTTGTAGTTCCATGAACAAAATAAGTGATTTTCGTTACCATAATATTATTGAAAAATGAGGATTTAAAAGTTTTGCCTCCTCAAAATTCAAAATAGCTCTTTTCTCGTTTAGTTTTCTTGAAGATTCTTCTGCTTCATAGTCATTATCGCACGATGATTTCTTTTTCTTTCTTACTCTTTTTTCATTGTTAAAAAATGTTCAATGATCAAAAAGATAAAAAGGTAACCAGAATAAACGGTGAAAGAACAGGGATTATCTTTTTTTCTCGGGGTAATACCGTGCAGCAGTATGGATAAAAAGGTAGAGTAGTACACAGCTTATTGTTGCTAGAATGATTCCTCCCAGATACACTTCTAATCCAAGGTATTCAAGACTTTTGGGAGTGATCACTATTTGTCCTGCATAGCGTTGTCCAAGAATCCAATTTCCCACAATAAAATCGTAGAAATAAATAGAGGGAATAATCAAAAAGTTTGAAAGAAGTGATGAGGTAAAGGTTGCAATGAGATTCCATTTCCTAAGCCATGAGAGAAGTAATGAAAAGAAGAGTCCTAATCCAAAGGTGGGCAGAACAGAAAAAAAGATGCCAATAACTAAGCCCATTGCTATCTTATGATGGGAAAGGTTCATCATGTTTTGGTATAATGCTTGAACATAATTCTTTTGATAAACTTGTAATGAACTATGCATAGTCATTTTAAGAAAAGGGGTTATATAAATTGATAAGAAAATAGCTCACGTAAAATTATTAACAATATTGTTAAAAATTATCTTACCACTACCTATATATAGAAGCAGAGAGTTGTAGTGCTCGCTGAGTACGCACAAAGATGCAATGCTCGGGGTTGAAAAAATGCCAGAATACAAGCTTGTAATCGGAACAAAAGATGGTAAATCTGTTCAAAAGATCATCCCAGAAGCAGACAGTAAAATATTTCTAGACAAAAAAATCGGGGAAATCATCAAAGGCGAATCACTTAATTTTACGGGTTGGGAATTTAAGATAACAGGGGGAAGCGATAAAGCAGGATTTCCCATGAGAAGTGATGTTCCTGGTATGGGAAGAAAAAAAATTCTCACTGTCAAAGGCATCGGTGTCAATAATAAAAAAAAGTATCGTGGTAAGGACAAAAAAGGAAAAAGATCCATGAAAGGTATGAGAACGAGAAAAACCGTTGCAGGAAATACCATCTCAAGAGAAACTGCGCAGATCAATGTAAAAGCAGTGACAGAAGGCACTACTCCTCTGGGTCCTAGTGAAAAATCAGAAAAGAAAGAGTAAACTTCTTTTATTTATTGTTTTATCTTCTTTTTATTAAATTCTTAATCTATCTTAGGAATTGTTGGGCCTTCTTTTCCTCGCAAAAAATAGGTAGCTTTAAATACTCTTTTTTGTGATTTTACTCAAAAGAGGTGGGGCATGGGAAAGAGGGGTCAGATCACGGTCTTTATCATTATTGGCCTGATTATTATTATTTCTGCTGGTCTCATTATCTACATGATTCAATCGAAAGAACAGATTAATGTAGAAGAAGCTCTTGTTCCTGAAGATGCCAAGCCTATCTATGAGTATGTCAAGAGTTGTATGAACACGTTAGGTCAAGAAGCGCTTAATATTATGGCTAATCAAGGAGGTTATGTGCAGCTTCCTAATACGATTTCTAGAATGAGGGCAAGCTTTCTTCCTTTAGATAGTAATGCTTTGCTTAAAGTTCCGTATTGGTCTTATAATAATGAGTTAAGAATTCCCAGTATTCCTTTTATGCAAAATGAGGTAAAACTGCATGTTGAACAAGGACTAGCATTCTGTGTGCAAAGCTTTGCTGCTTTTCCGCAATATAAAATCGTGCAAGAAGCTCCTCCTCAAGCGAGTGTTCTCTTTACAGAAAATGATGTTACGGTGCGTCTTGCTTGGCCTTTGCAGGCAGACCTTATTGGTAAAGAACGTAGTGTAGCGTTGAAAGATTTTACAACAAATATTCCCGTGCGCATCAAGAAGGTGTATGAGCTTGCGAAAAGAATTATGTATGCAGAGAATGAGCAGCAGTTTCTTGAAAAATTAACTCTTGATGCTATGATCTTGAGTAAGGAACTTCCTTTTGATGGTCTTGTGTTTAGTTGTCGTCCTGAGAAGTGGCGTCTTGATGTTTTGGAAGAAAAAAATAAAAAACTTATGAGTGAAGTACTTAATCAGGTTCGTGTGAAAGATACGCAATATACCCCTTTCTTGCAGGATGAAAGTGTCTATGAGGAGTTGCGTGATGAATATGAAAGAATTCAGGAGTCTCTTGAGGGTTCTGAAAGTTATGAGGATCTTCAATCCATTGAATGGCCTGATAGGGATGATCTTCCTGATGACAGGTTTGCGTATTTTCATGGATTCTTTGATGTGGGAACTCCGGAAAATGATTTGAAAGTAAAGTTTCATTATAGTCCTTATTGGGATATGAACTTTAATGGGCATCCTAATACGAATGGGTTTTTGCAGAGTAATGTTGCTTCACAATTTCCTATCTGGTTGCGCTTTCTGTGTATGAATCAGTATCATTTTACGTACGATGTTATCTATCCTGTGCTTGTTACTGTGCGTGATGATGAGAGTTATCGTGGTGAAGGGTACAATTTCAAGTTTGCCTTTACCGTGTTAGTGCATCATAATGAACCAAGTAGGGGAGTGTACAGTGAACAACAATTTACTGATTATAGTGTTGGAGAAGAATTTTGTCAAGAAAGAGGAGATATCTTTTTTGATTTCAAAGCTATAGGTTATGACGCATATGGGTATCAGTCAGAACTTACTAATGTAAACGTAAGCTCTACGTGTTTTAGTAATCATTGTGAGTTGGGAACTATTGTTGCCAGACAAGGAGCAAATGTGCTTACAACAAATATTCCTAGCTCTTGCGGTAATCCTTTTATCACTTTTACTAAGGAAGGGTATTTACCAGCAACAGCACAATTGACAGAAAGAGCATTAACTGTCGAAATGCTTAAGCTCAGAAAGTTGAATATTGCAATTAAGAAACTTCCGTATGTGTATTCTAGTGAAGAAGATCAAGCTTTCTATCCTCAGGAAGATCTGCGCGTTCAAGACGAAATTTCGCTTTATTTGCATCCTAAAGGTGTTGAGTATGACATTATTTATGACTGGCCGAATGAAGAAAATGCTACTCTGATAGAACTTATTGATGATACTGCACAGTATGAAGCAGATCTTATGCATACGCAGATGGGTACTATCGTAGGAGGTTATCATGATGAAAACTTGACCATTTCCTACTCAGATATTGGAGGGGCGCAAACCATAACTTTTTATGTGCTTGAATCAAGACCTATCAATCTTGAAGATGAAAACTATCAAATGCGTCTCTTTGACCAAATATATTCAGGAAGATTAAACACTGCCTTACAACCGAGCTTCACATGAAAATGTTACAAAAAAGAGGAATAACACACAAAGCACCATTGCCTTGGAGCAAAACCAGGAGAAGCTGCGATTCATGCAGCAGCTTCGACGCAAAATCTGCGATCAACGGAACAGTAAGTCTCCGCAATGGTGCGAAAAAATTAAAACAGGACGTTTGATAAAGAATTCATTAAAAAAATAAATTCACAAAAAACATTGATAAAATAAGAAGATTACAAAAAATAGACATTTGATAAAATATCATTGAAAAATACACAAAAAATATTGATAAAAAAATAAAAAGAAACAAGACAATATAAAAAATACCATGAACAAAAAAATGTTCCTCACACTGCTAGTCTGCTTTTTGCTAGTGCTCCCTTTCTCTTTTGCATTAACTATTGACCAAAACACCGTCGAAATCATAACAGGCAGCAGTGTTCGCTTTTCCATTATAACAAATCCGGATAGTATCGTGCACATTTACTACAGCGAACAAGCAACATCAGAGAGTATGGCACTTCAACCCAATCCAGGAAGCACGAGAAGAACCACACATACGATTGATCTTGCGGGTCTTATTCCAGGACAGCGTTATTATTACCAAATCGTTGCTTTTAACAGCCAAGAAAGTATTGTGGATGATAACAGTGGACAATTTTATACATTTATTCTTGGGCAAGAATCTTCTCCCACTATTCCTCCAGTCATCTCAGATGTTCGCGCACGGGTTCTTTCGCCAGGAACAACAGCAATAACCTGGACTACCAATGTTCCTGCAACAACTAAAGTGTATTATGGTTTAACAGCTCCTGACCAATCAAGAGACACGCAGGGTACTGCATTACAACATGAACTCATTATTCCTACTCAAAGAGATCAAGTGCATTATTTCTTTGTAGAATCTTGTAATGAGGCAGGTCTTTGTTCTCGTTCTGATCCAGAAACGTTTGTTGCAGGCGCAGGAGAAGGTGCACAGATGCAGATTCAATTGGACACAACTCTTCCTGATGCTTCTTCAAGAACAAGTTTAGATATTCCTGTGCAAACTATTCCTCGAGCAAAAGTAGAAGTTTTTGTGAATGGCGTAAGAAAAAGGGTAAGTTCACCAACAGAAACAGGTGATTCGGGCTTTGTCATGTTTTATGATGTTCCTTTGCAGCCTGACCAGACTAATGAAGTGCGTGTTGTGGTGAGTGATGCAAGTGGTTCATCAAGTGAGGTCATAAAAAATGTTTTGGTAGATATTTCTCCTCCTCTTCTTACTCTTCAACCTCTTCCTGCGGCAGTCTCTGCAGCATTTCAGATTTCAGGAGATGTGAGTGAGCCTGTTACACTCTCGGTTACTGCTGAATTGCTAGGAGCATCTTCTCTTCCTGTACTTGCTCCTCCTATTCTTGTTGATCCTGCAGGTCCTGATACTGCTCGCTTGCATTGGAATCTTGATCCTGCTTTCTCTTCTTATGCGGTATATGCAAATGGTATTCTCATTGCAGAAGTTCCCCAGGAAGAGTATGTTTTTCAGCAGGGTGCTCCTGGAACACGGGTTCTTTTTACGGTTGCAGGAGTAACGAGTAATTGTCGTGTGAGTGATGTGAGTGCTCCGTTGGAAGTTGCATTTGATGGAAGTGGAGGAACTCTTCCTACTCTAACTCCTGTTGATCTTTCTTGTCAAAGTGGGGGAAGTCAAGGAACGCAAGTACAAGGTCCTTTTACTCAATCAGTTACGCTTTATGAAGGAAGAAATCTTATTACAATTAGAGTAGTTGATGCTGCTGGTAACATTGCAGAACAAATAGCTGAAATCTTGTACGACACGCAAGCTCCTGCTTTTGTCATGGAAGAAACTAATATTGCTGATCTTTCTCCTGTTTATGATGATGTTGCAAAAATTAGGGGAAAGATAACAGAACCTGCGGCAGTCTATATTTATGTGAATGAGGATATTGATGCAGATACTCCTACGATGATTGTGCCTACTGATGATACCGGTTATTTTACTGCAGAGGTTGAATTAGCACGAGATCCTGACTTGTTTGAAGCGAGCATTCCAGGAGCAAGTGTTGGTTCTGCAGAGAGTTCTGGCTGGCATAATCGTGTTAAAATAAAAGCAGTTGACTCTGCGGGTTTTGAAACCATTGATGATCATATCTATGATCTTATTTTTGCAAAGTGTGGGCAGAGTGGGATATTTGGTGTGCAACTTGAAGCTCCTACACGATTAGTGCATCCTGATGAAATTCTTGATGGTACTGCAGAAGTGTTCTTTACTCTGCATCTTACGTATCCTTCTGAAGAAAAATTTACTGTCAATGGAAGGGAGTATCCTCGTTATCAAATTGCAAGGCCTCCTGCATTACACATTCCTCCTTTGAACAGGCAGGAGCATGATGAGATAGAACAAATAGACCAAGTAGGTGCTCCTACGCTTATTTGGGACAGGGAGTTTAAGCATGGAGCTGCAAGTATCAGTGTTCATGGTTATGATTTTGGTGATGAGGAGTCTGATGATAGGCAAGAGAGTCTTGATAAAATTGCAGACACTAACAAAGGAGAGTGTGCAGAAGGCTTAGCGGGTGATATCTACGGTTGTATTAAAGTTCCTTTGGAATTAGAAATTCAGTATATTGAAAACAGGCCTGGATATCAGACTACTCCTGAGGGAGGTGTTATTTCTCAAACTGGAATTGGGGGAGCTGTTACAGGTGATTTTCTTTCTGAAACAAAAGTGCAGAAGGTGTGTTATCCTAAGTTTGAAATTGCCATTGATAAAACAGTTACATTCCAATCTTTAGCTCCCGGTGCTTTTGAAGGAACAGCTAAGGTTTTGGATGATGCTGTAAAACTTATTGATAAAGTTTTAGAACCTATTAGAAAAGTGGAGAATACGATTTTCTTGCTTTGGGGTGGAATGAAGGTTATTGAATTTGTGCAAGCAGGAACAACTGCGTGGAAGTGCACAGGACGAGGTATGCTTTCTGTGTTTCATGGTCAATCTCCTCTGGATGTGAATGTGGCAAGATACGGTTTATGCAATCAGAAATATTTAGTGGGTGAGGATGGGAATGCTGAACAATATCTTACGTGTATGGAATGTTCTAAAGCAATTCTTAGACTCAAGCAGATCCAAGGATGGGGTAACATGCTCGGTGACAGGCTTGCTTGTCCTGCAGCTCCTACGTTGCAGAATTATATTAAAGAACAACAGGTAGGTGCAGCTAGTCAAGCACTTACGGTTGTGAATGTGAGAGGAAAGAATTATTATGGGGGAAGTAGCTGTGCAGTAACCAATAGTGCTGGAAACTTTATTACCCCAACAACGTATAATAGTGTAAGAACAATTTATGAGGATTATAAAACTCAAAAAGACAAGCATGGTACAAATTTGTTAAAGCCTACTTCTTGGTTTAAGGGGGATGAAACACCTTATCTGTATAAAGAAACTGATTTGAATTGTTATGGCTTGCATCCTTCTGATTCCAAATGTTGCGGTGTTGAGTATATGGGTGAGTGGAACAGTGCGTGCTTGGGTATGAATGAGTTGAAGCAAAGTGTTTGTTATGCTGCGCAAAACGAAAATGTGGATCCAACATTAAGTATACCGTTACCTGAGGGTTTTGACGGTCCACCTTCACCAGGAGAAACCCTCAGTTGTCCTAAGCTTTTTAATGCTCTTGCTGGAATGTGTGAAGCAAAGGGTAACAAACTGGGTGGTGTTGCTCCTCAGCATTTGCGAACAGGTATGACGCTGAAATATGAAGGAGGAATTGCAACAACAGTAGTTCCTATTCCTGCTCGCTCAACTTCCATTGAGCCAACTGAGGAAAGAGCTTCAGCAAGTGGCTATAGTGGAATCATTTCCGGTTTAGATCCTCTTGATGTTACTGGCTTTGCTCCGCAATGGGCAGAGCCCAGAGGTAGTCCTGAACTTATTGTTCGTGTGATGAGATTAGATCCTACACGAGGTCTTTTCACAACAGAAGGAGGAGTTGTAAAAGTAGAACGAGGTTATTTCTATTTTGATACGCAAGGTTCTCCTGTGAATCCTTCAGATCCTTATGGTGATAGTATCATTCAAGATCAGAAGAAGTTTCATCGGCAAATTGATATGAGCGAATTTTTTACTGGTGAAGTTGTTACTCAAGAACAAGCACCCGAATTATTTAAAGCAAAACTCTGTACTGGGATTCCTAGCGGTTGTGATAATCCTGCATTAGTGCAAAGCTTGTGGGTGAGAATAAAACAGGAATTAGGAACTGCGAATAAGCCTTATATTGTTGATCCTACTTCTTCTTTATTGAGAAGTGCACAGTGTGTTTGTCTTGGTGGCTTACACAAATCTTTGGAAATCTGGCGTGGAAGATTGTCTGCAGTGTCTTCTTGCTTTAAACAAGTACAGTACACAGGTAATGGTGATCCTTCTGTTTGTCAGGAAGTGTTAAGCGCAAGTATTTGTGATGTGGTTATAGATATTTTACGGTGTGTTGTAAATACGGTTGGTGACGCTCCTGGTTCTCGTATTGGCGGGGAAAGTTTAGTTCCTACAACCATGGACAGGTTAGGTCTTGGTTTTATTAGTAGTGCTGTACGGGGTGTTGTTCAAACAGGAAGGGATATTACGTATGCTATGAGGCAAGGCTTTAGTACGGTTACAGACGGTGTAAGTAAAAGATATGGGGGAACTACTTTTTACAAGAACTTATTCCTTGAGAAGAAATTGATGAATGCTATTTGTTTGTGGTCTTTTACAGGAAATTATGACCTTGATCTTGATGATATTATCACAGATAGCATTAATGATCTTCCTATTGCTCCTCAGCCTTTTATTATTTCAGCACAGAGAGAATTTATGAGCCCAGGATTTGGTGTGAGCATGTATCCTATGCATAGGTATACAGTTCCTTTCCTTATTGATGCAGGTGCTGATATGCAGTACCAATTGCAATTAGTGTGTTCAGATGATCATACGTGTTCAGGTTATGGTTTTGAAGGTGGAAGATGTGATTGTGCAGGCTCGCATGAATTGGGTAGCGGAAAAGTTATTCGAACTGTAGAAACTGGCTCATTAAGTTCTGGAGCGAACTTTGAAAAACTCTATGAGGCAAATTTGCAGGAAGCAGTGCGCTTTGATAAGGTAAGATTAACATTCCAGTATGTGAATAATCAAGGCGAATATGTTGAAGGAACTCCTATAGAAAGGAGAATAACAACGCATGGCTCTGCTCATCCACCTCAGTGTAAGTTTAGACAAGTTGCAGGAGCGTTTACTTGTCAATATGAAGAAACTCTTGAAGGTGTGGGTAGCGCTAGGTTCCTTCAGCCTGAGAGTGTAACTCCTAACTATCTTTCAGGAAGACAAGGCTTCATCTTGGATGAGGAAATTAAGTTTAACAATTTGCGTATTTTACAAGACATTCCAGGTCTTCAACAATGTTCTGCAGGTGAATGTGAGTTTACTAAATATCTTATTTGGGATATTAAAAATCAGCACGGGCAATTAGTTGCTAGTAATTATAATATTCCTGATCCTCGTTTTGTTTTGAATACTGATGGTGAAACCGTTGTTGATAGGCCTATTATTCGTTTTGATGGTAACTGGATGAACATAGGACAAAGTGGTTATGCTTCTCCTGGACAAACCCAGTGTAATCCTCAAGATCCTGCAAGAAGTGCTCGTTATCAGGACACTTTTAGTATTACCTTTACACTTTATGATGCTGGAAGGGCAGGTTCTACCACAGGTGCTGGTTGGACAAGATCAAATGCGATAACCATTTTTAATGGTGAACTCCAACAGAAAACTATCACTTTTAATGTGCTCTGCAGCAGGGATGGAGGGAGTGCAAGTGCTCCGTTAGTAACTGGTATTACTAATATTGAATTTATTGATCTTACTACCGGAGCGCGATATTCTCCTGATGATGGAAGAATGCCTGTAAATACTCGAATAAAGGTTCTTATCACGACTAATGATCAAGGAAAACAAACAGATCCTATGACCATCTCTTATGCTGATACTAGTCTCACGGTTACAAAACATACTATCACTCCTAACACTTGGTTTGCAGACTTTGACTCAGGAGAAAGAGGGGATCATGTTTTGAATTATCAATTTACAAGATATGATGGAACTTCAGCAGGTCAAGGCACGATTACGATTAAGGTAGGACAAGCAGGATCAAGTTCTTTATTAGGTTATGACGGTGATGATGATTGTATAACCTCAGGTGATTGTACGGATTATTTCTATTGGCTTCCCTTGCATAGTTGGCAAGGTAATCAATTTGAAAGATATAGGGATGCTGCAATGAAAGGCTCTGAAATCTTCAAAAAGGCAACAAACTTTGAAAATGAAAGAACAGGCTTTATTGTAGTTACAGAAGAACAAATGAGGTTAGCACAAAATGATAAATGTACAGCGCTTCTTGATCCTTCAAAAACTTATATGACTGATGAGCTTATGGGTACTTTATTAGACGATATTAAAACCTGTGCTGATGCTTTAAGAAATATTATTGGAAAACCTTATAAGAAAGTTATTGGATTTTCTCGAAAATCAGGAACTGAATTATTTAGTCCGGAAAGACATAACACTTTAGGGTATACACGTCGTAATGGGGAATCAGTTGTAGTCACAAACGGTCAGTTGAGTTCTGCAGGTATTGTGTCCCATGAGTTAGGTCACACTTTTGGTTTGTGTGACGTGTACAAGTTTACTGACTATAATCTTCAAGATATAGCCCCTAATCGTTGTCTAAATACATTCCCACTTAACTGTGATACTGATGCACTTAAGCTTGATTGTCCTGGTCAGCCTGAAAATGAACTTTATAATGTGCAAAGATTAAAAGGTATTAGTGGATTTTGTGCAGGTGAACAAACACACTATGAGTTTATGGGTAGTATGACTGATCTGTACTGTGGATTTCAAAGAGATGATAAAGATGCGATATCATGAAAACTGTTTACTTAAATAGCACTCTTGCCTTGGAGCAAAAACAGGAGGCAGCACGATTCATGCAGTGCTGCCGACGCAAAATCTGCGACAAGGAAGCAGCAGATCTCCGCAAGAGTGCATATCAAAAAATAAAGGTAGGTATACAATGAAAACCAAAAACATAATTCCAACGTTGTTGTTTTTTATTATTTTTTCTTCTCTAGCAATAGCTGTTCCTGTGTGTGAGTTTACCTTTTCGATAAACAAAAATGATCAGGTCACATTAAGAGATTATGCAGCATTTGATGACACAGCAAGAGATGATCGACATTCCTCTTCGTCTTATCAAGCTGTGTTTCAGGGTGCAACAACCATCAAAAAAGGAGTTCCTGCAATTTTTTACATCAGTGATGTAGGAGAAACAGATCAGACCAGTGCTTCTGTTCAAGCCTTATGTGATCCTACTTGGAATGCGTTGCGTGTTGAAAAGAATGGAAAAACGATTTTTGAAAAGAATATAGAAGGTTTGTTTTGTAATCATGATGATATCTGTCAGGAAAAAGAAAATAATCTTGTCTGTCCTGATGATTGTACGCTTATCGGTGACGGATATTGTTCTTATCAGCAAGATGGCATTTGTGACAGTGATTGTATAACGGGAGAACCTGATTGTCAGTTGCCTACTGAGGGTTTCACAGACGCTGTTTCTCCTTTAGAAGAACCTGATTTTGCTCCGAGCGTTACTGAAGTGCAGGAAGCTCCACCGATACAACCGAAAAGAACTGCAGTGTTTGTTGTTATTGGTTTTATCCTTGTGTTGTTAATTGTCATTTTGATCTTTACGATATTGCATGAGAGAAAAAAGAAAACTTTTGCACAGCAGAAATTTGATGAGTATTATAAAAAATAAAGAATATTTGTTTAGCATCCTCAGGTCGAGCGATTTAAACGAAAAAAATAGGTAAAGCGAAAGGGGGTTGTCCCTTACGGGGAATGAGCGTTGAAATGCAGATTTCATTACTTCGCGAGAAGATGCTAAACAAATATAAAGAAAAGAAATTTGAAAAAATAAATAATAATAATAATAAAATACTAAAAAAATAGTGATATTCATGAAACAAAAACTACTTTTCTTAAAAGAAGACGCTAAGGAGTCTTGGAACTGTTTGAGAAGTGAAAAAAAGAAATTTTTTCTTGCTTTCGTTCTTGATCTCCTTTTTGTGATTTCCTTATTTTTTTTGATAGCACAGTACACTCCTTCGCTTTATGAAAATACGAATAATCTTCTCAGTGTGATGGAAGGTATTGGTATTGAAGAACAAATTACTCCTGAAGTCATGAATCAGTTGTTTCTTGCAAATCAGGCTGCACAAGCCTATTATAACACTATTCTGAAAGTTTTTGCTACCATGCTTTTTTTTGGTCTTATTTTTTATATCATTCTAGAGGGTATTGCGTGGTATACGATGCATCTTGCTGAAAGAGGATGTTCCTTAAATAAGAAGAGTTTTGGTAAATTTCTTGCTCGCTTTGCAATCATTAGTGCTGTTCAGCTTATTCTTTTTCTGTTTTTTCTCGTACTTTTCTCACAAACAAAGACTGTTACTGTGGGGAATGTAACTCTTTTAAGCAAAGAGGGCAGTACGAGTTTTGTAACTACTGTTTTTATTCTTCTGGGTCTTCTTGTTGATTACCTCTGTGTTTATTCCTACAGTTTTCTGGTTACAAAAAATTGGGTCAGAAACATTTTTAAGAAGCCTTTTGAGCATTTTTCTTATTTATTCCTTCTCTATCTGGTATTCGCTATTGTTGCGATCGTGTTTACAAAAATTATTTTTATGGATTGGAATACGCTTATTTCCCTTGCCTTTGCTCTCCTTATTGTTATTCCCACGTATACGTATTTCAGAATTTTAATATATAAGGCAACGAGAAGGGTAAGCGAGTAATTTCTTATCACTTTTATCTTTTTATCAATGGTCTTTTTCAACTATTTTATTTTTCAACTCTTCTTTATAATTTTTTTGAAAGAATCATTTTTTAAAAATTAAAGATATACATAAAGAAACTTTTTGTTATAGTCGTGATCCTTTCAACATAATGCCAGGATTTCTTTCTCCGGGTGTCATGAAGCTTCTTTCAGGAGGTGTTGTTCCGCTGTAATCTCCTCTGGGAAGGGTAGCAAAGTAAGAAGCAGATCGTGTTCCAGAATGAGTGCTTGCGCTTGCATATCCTCCTTTTGCATCATAGGAAGCTGAAATTCCTAAGCTTTGTGCAACTGTATCAGGCAATGCTTTTTGGTCTCGTGCAGCGTCCAAGGTATAGGGAATACTATCCTGGATTCCATAAGTACTACAAGATGATCTGCAGTATCCCATTATTTTTTTCCTCCTTTACTTTTCTTTCCTTTTTCTTTTTTTTTGTCTTTTTTCTTCTTTCTTTTGTCTTTTTCTGTTTCTTCATTACCCTCTCGAGTTTCACTTCTATCATACTGTGCAGCTTGAGTCATGGTAAGATAATTTGCAATTCTTTCTTTGTTGTAAAGCGCTGAACTTTGTTCTCTTCTGATCATTTGTCTTTTTTTTCCATCAATTTGTTTCGCCATGTTAAATCTGTTTCTTGCAGCGTCTGCGATTTTCATGTACATTGCTTTTTCTTGCGGGTCTTTTATTCTTTGTGCAATGTATCTTGCTACCATGTCTACGAATGCTTCTGCTCTGATTTCTTCATGACCGTGATAAGCGTGTCCTAGTTCGTGGAGTAATACGTAAATGCCTGCTGCTTTGGTAGATAATCCGTGATGTGTTCCAAACTCTTTTACTTTTGTCTCAATATTGCTGTCAGCAAATAAGTATCCTCCTTTTCTGGGTTCTCCTACGTATGCTGCAACGATGTGCTTTGCTCCAGGTAAGGGGCTTTTGCTCATATCTGCTGTTAAAGGTCCTTTGATATGCACTTCTCCATAATGGCTTTTCACGTAATCATCCAAATGTGCTTCTGCCTCTCCCAGATCTCTTCTTATTTGATGAAAATATCCTCCTCCTCTTCTTACATTCGGAGCAAGATGATTCAGTAAGGTAAGTTCTGGTTGGCTTATTCTCTCATCAAGGTGTAATCCGCTTACAGAATAGGACAAGGGAGTCATAGCGTAGTGCTTAAGTGTTCTTTATTTAAAAAGATTTGAGAAAAGAAAAAAATAAAAGTGGGACAAAAAGGTCATACGAACGTCTCAAAGGAAATAGAAAATGATACAAGCAAAGTTTTAAATATAAGTGTACCCTTAAGTGTAGTATGGTCATCAAGTCCTTAACCATTACGGAACATGCGTATGAAGCTCTTAAAACGCTCAAAATGGGGCATGAAAGCTTTAGTGATGTTATTCTCAGGCTCTCTACGGAAAAAGTGGGTTCTGCAGCAAAATTTTTTGGCGCAGTATCTTCTTTCGAAGGAAAAAAACTTCAACAACAAGTCAAATCAAGACGTATGTCTCTTGAAAAGGAATTTCTTCAAAGAGCAAAAAAATATAAGCTGAGCTAACATGATTGTTCTGGACACTTCTGCAATTATTGAACTCATCAGAGGAACACAGAAAGGCAAAGAGATACAACAATATCTTCTGTATGAAGCAGCTGCTATGAGTGCGATTACGCTAAATGAAATAAGTATAGGAGTACAAGGAAAAGAAAGAGAGATTATTCAGGAATTTATAAAAACAATGCATATCCTGCCTTTTGATGAAGCTGCTGCTCAAAAAAGTGTTCTCATTGAAGAAACGCTCTCAAAAAAAGGGAAACCGATAGGCAAACTTGACATTTTTATCGCCTCCATCTGTATGATTCATGATCTTCAACTTATAACAGCAGATAAAGATTTAAAACAAATTGATGATTTAAAAGTGATTTTGGTATAGAGAATTTGAGTAGTATTTGATTATTTCAGATCTCTCAATATTCTAATTTAAAGTAAAATGTCTATCTCTCATTCAATTAAGTCTTCAATCTCTTTTTTCTTTTTAATATTCAGGCTAACCTCTAAACCATAATTTGTAGGTTTAGACAAAAGTATTTGCTCTTTTAAAAGTTCTTCAATAACTTTTTTAACTTCTCTAGACGACCTTAGTTCATTAGAAAGACCTTTTTGAAGGTTATTAATGCTTGTATGCTTATGCATCCAAATTCTTTTCCTATACAGCTTTCTAATAATATACTTTTTGATTATGAGCGCTTCATCCATTATCTCCATAAGGGAGTACTCATATATATAGTTATCGTTATGTGAATGAAGGCTCTTTTTTTAGAAAAGATTTATATATGACCTCTCCTTATTAGATGCTATGGCAGAACTAATTGAAGAAAACAGCGTTTTTGTAGAGTACTTTGGGAATTACCCTCTCATTAGAGTTTTAGACTTTTTAATCCTTTCTAGAGATATGGACTATAGTTTAACTGAAATAGCTAAAAATTCAGGCGTTGGCTGGACAGCTTTTTCTGAACTTTGGCCTAAATTAGTAGGCAAGGATATTGTTTTACTTACAAGAAAAGTAGGGAATGCGCAACTCTACAAGCTGAATACAAAGAATCTCTGGGTAAAAGAATTAATTAAATTAGATAATATCATCACAAAGTTAGAGACTGAGAAAATGTTAAATCCTGAAATTATTGTGGGTTAAGAACTTTTCAGTCCGCTTATTTTTTCTTTTTTTATCGTCAATACATCCAAAATCATTTTCTTACTTGTGATCGTTTTGAAAAAAAAATTAAGAATCTGATAAGATTAAAAAAATCAAAAAATTTAATGGTGTTTTGCATGACTTTTGTTGTGTACTGTGGGGTCAGGCCTTCTAATACCTGTTTTTCTTCCCAATACTCTCTGCTGTGTTTCTTGTGCTTGGTATGCACTATATGCTTGGACAGCAGGTTGGTATCCTTGAGCAGCAGATTCGCCAATGCCTTTTGATAATTCGTATCCCTCTTCTTGGAGCCATTTATATGCTGCAACAGGTGATTCTCTAAATTGTTCTGGAGCTTGTCGTTTTAATCTGAAATTCTCACTGAGCATTGCGCTTTGTACTATCTGTTTAAACTTTTGCACTGCACTTCTTTGTTCAGCTTTTTCTCCTGATTCTATGCCTTCTTCAAGTTCTGCATAAGCAGTTTGTACTTGTTGACTTTGTTCATTTAATCCAAGGTATTTTCCAATTTTTTTCAATTCTTGGATTCTTGTTTCAGCGTCCATTTTTTCTTTTCTTTCAGAATAGCCTCCTTCTCCGTCAATCATGACGCGAGTAAGGTTATATCCTCTTCCGAGTGTAAGAACAATTCTTTCTAAAACATCAGCTACAGTTTCTCTTTTTACCTTATCATCTTCTAATTTGCCATATAAGGGATTAAGTGCATGATCTTCATCTTCAGTAGTATGGAGAAATTGAAATACAGATTCAACGTAATTAGCAACACCTTTGTCTCCTTCAGGGCCATGTACATGTCCAGCAGAAAGTCCTAATTCCGATTCTTCGAATAATGCAACATCTTGTGCTTCTGCAGTTTGGGTTTCAGCAGCTTTTTTTACTGCTTCTTTTGCTCCTTCGGTTGCCAATCCTTCTAAATCTCCTTGGCTTCCGTGTCCTTTGTGTTTGCTTCCGTGACTCATAGTTGTTACCTCTTTTGTTACTATAAATGTTCTAGAGTATTGTTCTATTTAAAGTTATAGGATCATTATAGGCAGTCCTAGTATATAAATGTTTCTATTTTTGTTACTTTTAAGTAGTTAAAATATTATTTTCCATATTGTAACTATTTTGAGAGAAAAACTATATATACTCATAAAAAGAATACTGTGACAAAAAGATCATGGCAAAGGAAGACTTAGAAAAAACCATGCAGCAAAAAGTAAAGCCCATCCTAGACCAGGCCATGCACCGCTCCTTAGGCATTACGGTTTCTGAAATTGAAAGTGACATTACCGACAAAATCAAACGAAATCCTCTACTTGATTTCTCTTTTGATCCCTCCATGAGTTTTAAAAAAGCAAAGGAGCAATTCAAAAAAAAATACCTTCAACAACTCTTAGAAAGCAATTTTGGAAATATCTCCAGGGTTGCGGAGCTTGCAGAGATTGACAGGAGAAGCATTCATCGTCTGGTTTCCCAATTCAAACTTGATGTTCCTAAATTCAGAAAAGAAATGCTCAAATCTTCTTATTTGCGACAGATTGCAGTGCAAAATATTATAGAAGATACGCTTGAACAATATAAGACTGCGTTAAACCCTTTGAAATTGGAAATCATGTATCAACAAATTCCAGAAATGAGTAAGGATATTATCAAAGAGCTTCCAGAACAAACTCTCTCTTTAAAAGTTTTCTTATTTTTTTGACATTTTTTTAATTTGTTTTAATTTTTCTTTCTCCTTTCTTCACTTTTTTTATTTTGTTTCATTTTTTTTTTTAAAATAATAATAAAAAGTCTAGAAGGAGTTTTCTCTTTTTTTCTTAGAAGGGAGAAGGTCAGCTACCAGGTTCCCTGATTTTCTTGTGGTTCTTTTAAAAGATATGCGAATAATTCTTCTTGGTCAGCTTCAAGTTTTCCTAATTCTCTTGCGTTCCCAAGCTCTTCGGTAGCATTTTTTATATTTCCCAATTTATATTCTGCATACGCTCTTAATATGGGAAATCTTGATTCAGTAGCACCCATTTCTTTATGTTGGAAAAGCACAATCAATGTTCCAAGGTAGTCGTCATTTTTGTAATAGCTAGCTGCCCATTTATAAAGCACTTCTGCAGTCGGCATTGTTTGGAATGCGGCGCAATAGGCTTCTGTGGCAAGATCAAATTCTTCCCTCTTTAAGAAATGGTCTCCTAACAGTTCGTAGGCGTAACCCACATGTTCTTCACTTGCTCTCAATTGGATAACGATCCCAAGGTTTGCAAGATATTTTTGTGGATCTTCTTGTTCCAGTTTCGAGCGTACAAAATAAATTGTACTCTGTATGGTTTTTCTTTCCAGATCATCTTCTATGCCACCGGTAATAATTTCTGCAGTTTCTAAACATTGAGAAACTTCTTCCTGTTTTCCTCGATCATTCAGTAACATTGCTTTTTCTATATACGCATCAACATCCCAAGGATCAAGGGAAAGTCTTATTTCTAAATCCCTCATTTCTTCATTTTCTGTCATCTCTTATTTAGAACACTCTCTTTTTTTATAGGTTAGCATTCCTAACCTCTTTTTCCCTTCTTTGTGCATACCCTTTTATGTTTTTTAGTATTTTCTATCTTCTTATTTTTTTAATCATTATCTTATCGTATCTAAAATCCGTCTTTTTTTGTATTTTTGTTTGGAATTTTTTATAAAAAAAAATATAAGAATAAACGAAAACTAGACTTTTGTCTTGTGTCTCACTTTTTTATCTCTCAATCATCCTATTTTTTTAAGCAAATCTTTTTTTATTTTTGCATATTTCTGTGCATTCATTTCAAGGTATTTCAAATCTTTGAATGTCTGAATAATATTTTTCAGCTTTAGCCTATAGGGTTCCAGATGATGGGTTTTAAGCAGTTGCCTATACCATGCAAAATCAATCTCTGTAAAGCAGAGCAAAGTCATGATGTCTATTCTGTCCTTCTGTCCTTTGACGCTGTAACTCCTGTCCTGTTCTGCTCCTTGTTTGAGGATGAGAAGCACTTCTGGTTTTATCACTTCAAATCCTTCAACGAAGGAAGTTTGTTTTGCTATGATCTCGATGGGTAATGTAAGCTGTGAATAATAAGGAACATAAAGGTCTACATCAATAGCTCCAAAGAGTATTTCGTATTTTTTAAGATGGTCGTTTTTTTTAAGATCGTATTTTTTCTTGAGGACGGATAAGGTATCAAAGTCAGGAATGATGATGTCAATGTCTTTTGATTTATGTTGTCTTGTCCATAAGTAGGTTGCCCAGCCTCCGATGACAATAAATCTCCAGCCTTCTTTCTTTATATCCTGCATGATATTCCAGCTTTTTTCTGTCAGTTGGCTATTCCAAAATTGCATTGAGTTTTTTCTCCAGGGCATTAACAAATTCTTTGGCATACCATTCTTTCAGATTCCACAGATCAACAAAGGTTTGCGCAAGTGTTGTCATTTTCCCATATTTTTTTTGAAGAGGATCTTGATGCAATACAAAAAGATTAGGAATTCCTTTCTGTTCTGGAAATCTTTCTTTTAATTCTTCTGTTCCATAGACATAGACTTCTGAGTAATCTGCAGGTACGTCATCAAAAGTAAGTTTATACGCACTATATGCTCCGAAGTTGATGGTGTCCGGCATAAGTCTTTCTATTTCTTTTACAGGAAGATTTGTCCTTGTTGCGTAGAGGACGTCTTTTTTTATATTTCGAACACTTGCCCAGTAATAGAGTATTTTTTTAATGTCTAGGACATGAAAGTTTCTTTGATGTACTTCTATTGCGCCCATGTTTCTAAGAGGGGATAATGCTTTATGTACCATGCTGAGAGAAATCTGCAAATCTTTTGAGAGCGAAGACTGTGTTAAAACCCTGTTTTTCTTTTCCATAGCTTGATAGAGCATTTCCCTATAAATGATTTCTCCGCGTTTCATCTTTCTTATTAAAGATAAGTAATTTATATATCTTTCTCTATTTTACGAAATATTTATAAATAAAAAGAATGTTCTCTCACTCCTTTCCTCATGATCAGATTGTCCCACTCTTATTTTCTTGAGTGTCTATGTCTATATAAAACCAGGCCACTTTAAAGAGTACTGTGACATATTCGTCATCGGGGGCTTAGCATGGCAAAAGAAGTCAACAAAGATGAACAAATCGGATTCCATAAAGGAGCATTAACGACCTTGGCAAAGGAACGCGAAGAAATGCAGAAGATTCTTGGCATTGTCGAACAGCTCATGAAAATGCACATTAAGGCATTGAAAGATCTTGGCATTGACTTGGCAGCTCAGGCAAAACAACAAGCAGGAGCTCCAAAAAAACCAGGAAAAAAACTGGAAGAAGAAATTAAGTAAGATGTATCAACAACCTTACACCACTGTGGAAACACTCTTGTACAGTGTAGCAACACCGTATCAGGAAACACAACAAAATATCAGCACGCTTATTTCCCAACCCCATTCCTTTTCTCCTTCTTCTTTTTATCAAAATCCTCATGAAAAAAAAGAATCTCAAGAAAAAAAATATTCTTCACATGTTCATGTTGAGTATCATTTTGATCCTCTTCCCTTTATCACGCAACCTTCTCGTTTTGTTGATGATGCAGAGCCCTTACAACACTACATTTGTTCTGCTTTTGAAAAAGTAACGGGTCATGCATTTCCTCAAGATATGAATATTACCGTATGTCCTTCTCAAAAATTTGACGAGTTACATCATAATTTGACAGGAAAAAGGACTGAGGCTATGTTAGGTTCTATTCTTGGATTTTCATTGAACAGAAGGGGTTTTGGCATTTCAGAATTGTTCATTCGTGCAGGAAGCTTAGCACAAGTCATGCTTACCATAGGCCATGAGATCGGTCATGTGATGAGCCCTCCTCTCATTAATCAGCGTAGTGAAGAAGCAAAAGCATACGCGTTCAGCATCGCATGGATTCAAACGATCAGAGAACATCATATTGCGCAACTTCAGGATCATTTTGATGTGCAACCTGCACTGAATGGAGTGCATAATGTTGCTTTTGCATTTGTAAAAAACAAACTCAAAGAAGGAAATGATCCTCTTGGAGTATTCCATTCCTTAGTACAACAAACTTGTGAGGTATGAAGACGATGGCAAAAAAACAAAAAGACGCTCAAGAAACAAAAAAAGAGAATAAACAAAACCCTGTAGAAAGTAAACCTATTGATCCTATTCAAGAACAATTAGAACGATTACCCAAAGATGTTCAAGATAAAATTAAGGAATTGAAAATAAAATTGGACAAGTACAAGGATGAAGTGCTGAAAAAATTTGACAAGTATATCATGGGCATTTCCTTACTCCCCCCGCCAAAACCAAAAGAGGGAGAACAGATCAACAAAGATCGTGTTGACCTTTTCATTCTCGTAGATGATCGTGATAGCCAAAAGATGTCCAAGTTAGAACTCAAAGACAAGCTTGCAGCAATTATGGAAAATATTGCAAAAGAAAATGATAAAAATATTTTTCCACAAACCATAATCCTCTCCGAGCTGTGGCAGAATTGTTATGACGGCAAATCAGAAATGCTCGCGCTTGTCGCGATGGGCGCTCCTCTTTTTGATAGGGGAATGTTACAAGCTATTAAGATTGCTGAAATCCATAAAAATATGGTTCTCAAAAAGTTTGAAAAGTATATTGTCAGTTATGTGCTTGCAGGTTCCCTTACCCAAGGTAAAGCAACGCCTACCAGTGATATTGATGTTTGGATTGTGATTGATGATACTGACGTAAAAAAGATGACACGTGCAGAACTTAAGGATAAGTTGAGAGCAATTATTATTGGTATGGGTCTTGATGCAGGTGACATGACCGGTATTAGAAACAAATTAAATATTCAAGTGTACATTCTTACTGATTTCTGGGATTCTTTGAGAGAAGCAAATCCTATTATCTATACTCTCTTGAGGGATGGTGTTCCCTTCTATGACAGGGGAATTTTCATGCCTTGGAAGCAGTTGCTAAGAATGGGAAAAATCAAGCCAAGCCCTGAATCCATTGATATGTTCATGCATTCCGGAGAGCAAATGATTCAAAGAGTGCGAGCAAGAATTAAGGAAATTGGTATGGAAGACACGTATTACGCAATTCTTACTCCGAGCCAGGCTGCTATCATGATGCATGGAGTAGCACCTCCCACACCGAGGGAAACTCCTGATGTCATGGAGGAGATGTTTGTAAAAAAATTAAAATTGCTTGAGCCCAAATGGATTGAGATTCTGAGAAAAAATATCCAAATTAGAAAAGAACTTGAGCACGGAACAAAAAAAGATCTGTCAGGAAAAGAAGTAGATGAACTTCTCCAAGATGCTGAAGATTACTTGCAAAGGGTAAAAAAATTATTTGGGCAAATTGAAGAAATCAAAGAAAAAGATACCATGCTGCATGTCTATGAAACTATTATAACCATGATCAGGGACTGTCTTCGTATGGAAGGTGTAGAAAAAGTCTCAGACGTCGAAATTATCAAAGTCTTTGAACAAGAATTAGTGCATACGGGCAGAATTCCAGAAAAGTTTTTGCGTATTTTAAATGAAGTGATCAAAGCAAAGAAGGACTATGACGCAAACAAATTAACCAGAGCAGATGTGCAGAACGTGAAGAAAAATGCCAATGAGCTTATCAAGTTTATTGTTGAGTACATGCAACGCAAGCGCGGAAGAGAACTTGAGCGTGCGCGCATCAGAGTAAAACATGGGAATAGGTATGGTGAAGTGCTCTTGTTTGATGATGTTGCTTTTATTATCCATGATAAAGATCAGGAAGAAAAGGAAATCAGCAAAGCACCGATAGAAAAAGATGGTGGTCTCGGTACAACACAGAAGTCTTCTTTGGAAGAGCTAGAACAATATCTGGCAAAAGTGGAAATCCCACCCAAGGTCTTTATCAAACAACCTATTTTTGAAGACTTGAAAAATATCTTCGGAAAAGACGTAGAAATATTGTTGAATTACTAATTTTTTTTTATCTTCTTTTTTATAAAAATACTTAATAAAAATTTATTTTTCTATTATACTCTTACATCACTTGTAAGTTGAAGCGCATCTTTATATCTTTCTCTGATAGGGTGTATCATTTTTTGTTCAAACTCATCAACTTGTTCTCTTGCCCTGCCAACATGTGTTTCTGGATCAAGATACATAGCTACCCTTGATGTATCAATAGGAAATCCTGCATCAAGAAGCAAGTCAAGAGCTCGATCATCTTCTCCCCTATCAAAATTTGTTCTTGCTGTTTGTAATGCTACCCTCATCTGCTCATGCAGAGTTTGTCTATCTCCTCCTTGTGCAAGAGCATGCATGAGAATTTCCTCAGATGCAAGGAATGGCATGTAGCGAACTAAGTTTCTTCTTGCTGCTAAAGCATGCACAGTGAATCCTGTTTGATCTTGTGTATCTTCTACAAATATTGCAAGCATTAAATTAAGCATAGCATCTGTACACAAAAGATCATAATCTCTTAATGTTCCTGGGATAGTTGATCCTATTTTATGTCTTGCAAGACCATTTATTCTTTCAGCTTTCATAGGATTTTTCTTATAAGCCATTGCACTTGATCCTACTTGTGAATTTGCAAATGGCTCATTCACTTCTCCATCATGCTGTAATAATCTTATGTCCACTGCTGTTTTTCCAGCAGCAATAGCAACTTGAGTTAATCTTGAATTAACAAGATAATTCCATGCTCTACTAGGAGCTGTTTTAGTATCTATTGTTTCCAAATCCTGGAGTGCTAGAACTAACTGATAATTCCATAAATCAATACGTTTTCCATACGTCGCAGGTTGTGCAAATTGTCCATGAGTATATCCTGTGCAAAGAGTATCTCTCTGTTTTATTGCAAAGTCATGCATTCTACTTATTGTTGCAGCAGTTTTATTTCTCACTAACGTTAATGCTTCTTCTAACTGAGGTAACTTGTTTTGAGCAGGAATTTCTTTCTCTACTTTTTCTTCAGTAAGTGCTCTTTCAAGAAGATGATCAATATGATAAAACGCTTCAGAAATAATCATTCTTCGCTCTGCAGAATCATCCAAGCTTCTTTCTAGCCATTGTTGAGAAGCCATCTGTGCTGCTTGTGTTGTTTTATTCCAAATGTCTTGCAGTGCTCCCATCGTTTGATCATCATGAGGAAGTACATCAGCTAAAGCTGCTGCAAGAACTCCCAAAGAACTTAAGACTTGATAATCAACAATTCTTGGATACGTTTGTCCTGTGAGTGCATAACTTTCTTCAAATCCAAGTGCTTGAGCAACTGCTGTATCAAGACTCTTCACTTTTTCATGATCACCATTAAAAAGCGTAAGAAAACTATCTTGTGTTCCTGTAGCTCCTTTTGCTCCGCGAGCTTTGAGAGCACTACGTCTATATTGCAATTCTGTCAATGCAACATTCACTCCTTGATAATCTCCAGCGCTTTGCAATCTTTGTGTTTTTGCTATCAGAATATCAAGACCATTTCGCATTGCTTTTACTTCTTGATTGTCAGTTATTTCACAACTTGTTGCTCCTGCATGAAGAATTCCTCCTGCACCAGGACAAATAGCATCTGCTTTTTCTTTAAATTCTCTCAAGTAAGCCATGACATCATGTTTAGTTGCTCTTTCGTATTGTCTAGCAAGATCATGATCTATAGTATCTCTTGTTGCTCTTAATGCAGTAAGTTGTTCATCAGTGATAGACAATCCTAATCTTTGTTGTTCTTGAGCAAGAATAATCCACATATCCCTCCAACCAAGATACTTTGCGTCTTCAGAAAAGACACTTCTCATTTCAGCAGAACATTGAAAACGATAATCATGCTGAGGATCAGCTGGAAAAAAGTCTTGCATTTCTTTACTAGAATATCTTCCTCTCAAAGGAATAACAGGTTTGCCAGACATTTTTACCCAGCTCTCTTTAATGGATTTCTATAGACGATCATTTGTTTTGAACCTGGACCAGTTCCTAATAGTGAGAATTTTCTGCCCAATAACTCTTCTATTCTGTTTACGTATTTTGCTGCGTTTTCTGAAAGAGTTCCATCGTCTTCTGTAAATCTTTCCCAAGTATCAAATTCTTCGAAAACACATTTTACTCTCTTTAAGTATCTGACATCTGCAAATTCTTTCTGCCATTCTGTATAAACTTGATCATCAATTTCGTATCCTACAACTAGTTTTATTTTGTCTACTTTCCCATGTAAATCAGTTAATCTATCACCACAAGTTCCGACAATTTCATGCGCACTAGTTACTGCAAGGTTATGCTTTGCTTTGACTATATCAAACCAGCCAAGATCTCTTGGTTTTCCCGTAGTAGTTCCTCTCTCACCCCATATATCCCTTACTTGGCTTGCTAATTCTTCTCCAAAATAAGATGGAAATGCCCTATCTCCCCAACCTACACTGCTTTCATATAATTTGAAAACACCAACAATAAGATCAGTATCATTCGGAACTCGGGTTGGTTCTGAACATGTTGCTCCACGATACATACCGGTGATGATATCAAGATCCGCACCATGAGCACCTTCATACAACCTGTATGTTCTTCCTTGTCTTGCAGAAGTTTCTTCAACAAGAAAAGGTCTTAAAAATTCTCTAGAAGTCCTGTACATTTCTACAAATTCGTCAAGAGATTTTCTTTCTATAATCACTTGATCTCCTTCTTTTCTGGTAACAGGAATGTTTCCTTCTGGAAATTTTTCAGAAACTTGTTGTCTAAAAAATTCCTCGTCCATAAAATGCATGAGATTCATTCCAGTTCTAGCATAACGATCTACTGCAGCAGGACCAACACCTGACCCTGTAGTAGTGTGTGAAGATGCTTGAGTACCTTTTTTCTCTCTGCCTTTTTTATCAGCCGCTATATGATATTCTAATTTTAATCCTGCATTGGCAGCAATACCTAATGTTTCAGAAGTAATAGTAAGACCTTCTCCTTGCAATCTTGTTATTTCATTCATTAAGTTTATGGGAGAAACATAACAACCACCACTGATAAGATTGAAAACACCTTCATACACTAAACCAGAAGGTAATCCATGAAAATGATGTTTTTTACCATCTACAACAACAGTATGTCCTGCATTGTCAGCACCATGCCAACGCTCTGACATCACTTCAGAAGGCTCTGCAATTTGCAAAAGCTGTTCTAAAAACCAAGTTTCTATTTTTCCTTTCCCTTCATCTCCAGCCTGCAATCCTATTAATGCAATCTTTTTTATCATGAATTGTCAACCCCACTATACTAAATCATGAATTCCTGATTGCTGATTTTGGCAATTAAGTACATGGAATGCTGAAAGCAAACCATCTCTAATTAATGGAATCCATGTATGAATACTTCCACGATAAGGAACTTGACCTTTCACACCTTGAGGTAATCTTGAATATCCTCTTATTCCACCCACATTTGCTTCTTTTGAACCCATGCCACGATATTCTTTAACAGGTTTTCCTGATTCATGTATAACTACTTCTCCTGGTCCTTCATCACATCCTGCTAACATGTTTCCTAACATTACTGCATGAGCACCGCTTGCTATTGCTTTGAGAATATCTCCCACTTCTCTGAGTCCGCCATCTGCAATGGTCCTAAGATTTGTTCCTTTTAATTCACGTGCACAATTATATACTCCTGCTGCTCCTGCTCTTGAAATGCCAAGAGCTCCTGCAGTCGTACAAATAGAACCTGAACCTTGACCATTACGATATGAATCTGAATGAAGATCTGATAAAAAGATGGCAGCTTCAGGAGTAGAAATATTTCCCCCTAATACTAGTTTATCAGGATGATTTTGTATAATATATAAGATTGTTTGTTCTTCATATATTGTAAAACCTTGTGAAGTATCAATAACAACACCATCAGCTCCGGCAGCAAAACCTGCTTCTACACGTACACGATCATCATCATGTGTGCTTACTGAAAATAAAACTCTTAATCTTCCTTTTTCATCTTTTGTTGCAAGTGGAAATTGTTCACCTTTATCAATATCTTTTCTTGTAACTAAATATTTCAAATGTCCGTGTTCATCAACAATCGGTAAAGATGGTATGTGCTCGTCCCAAAGAATTTGATTTGCTCTTTCTAAAGTTAATGGCCAATTGCCGTATGTAAGTTTGCCCATATGAAGCATGCGATCACCCACACGCATACCTGTATGTTGAACAGGAGAATAATCTTGTTTTCTCAGTAAACCAACAAGTTTTCCATCACTTTTTCCATCTTCTGTAACAGGAAAAGTATCTATACGTGAATTGCCAACTTTATATCTTGTTCCTATTTCTACAGCTTCTCTAATCGTATGATGTGGAGCAACTGTAACAGGATTTTCAATAAAACCGCTTTGAGAGCGCTTCACTCTTTCTATTTCCAACATTTGCGCTTCAAGGTCTTTGCTTCCATCAGGTTTTTTGTGATTAAAATGCAATACACCAATGCCTCCTTCTTCAGCCAAAGCGATGCATAATTCTGCATTCGTTACTGTATCCATAGGAGAAGCAATAATCGGCGTTGCTAATTTCACTCCTTTGCCTAAATCAGTAGAAAGATCTATAGAAGTTCTAGGTATACTTGTCTTGAATGTGTCTAAAACAGAAAAATCAAGATAGGTAATCCCTAAACCTCTTTTAAACAATTCTTCCGCGCTTAAACCAGATGGTTGCATTTTTTTCCTCCTTCAAAACAAGGGTGGGTGTCCAAAGAATCTTCTTCCTGTTGGTAATTTCCCACCTTCAGTAACAGATTTATATCTTGCAAACTGTTCTGGATTCATGGTAAAGACCAGGGGGATTCCAAATTGATCTGCTAATGCTAAGGTTTGATAGTCTTTATCAGATCCTCCGGGTTGTACAACAATTTGTGGAATAAGTTGTCTTGGATATTCTGCATTATAATTTACTCTACTTAACCAGAATGGTGTTTCCGCACCTTTTTTTGTATGAAGTGTAACTTTACCTTCTGGAAAGTCTGTTCTGTCCCTTCCTGTTGTTTCAATATAACCGTCAGGATGGGGATAAAATGCGTCAGAAAAAGCTATAAGTTTTCTTCCACTGCGTAAAACTCTTTCAAATTGTTCTCTTGTAAATGGTCTTCCTTCTAGTACTCTTTTCCAAGCATCATCAGTTCCGTAAGTCCATGCTCCGAAAGGTGATGTTTCCATTCCTTCTCTTGCTTTTTTTGCTGCTTTCACTCTTGAACCGCAACCATCGCCTAATCCTACTAATGCTCCGTCATACCAGAAAAAGACAAGATTGGAATTATAATGTCTTGCCATTAAGCCAGAAAGAAACAAGTTATCAAGAGTGCCTTGTCCTAAAGTAACCATATTTTCAATGCCAGAATTTCCTGCAGCAATAACAGCATCTGTTCTCGGATTCCATGGTGTGTGGTCCCAGTCTTGTACAAGAAGCTTGTCACTTCCGATAAATCTTGGTTGTCCTCCGAAGTTTCCTGTGATATGGTCTAAGGTAAGTCCTGTTGAATTTAACAAATAACGACCAGCATGACCGCTTCTATTTCGGG
This sequence comes from Candidatus Woesearchaeota archaeon, assembly GCA_018303205.1. Lineage (GTDB taxonomy): Archaea > Nanobdellota > Nanobdellia > Woesearchaeales > JAGWAF01 > JAGVYP01. The sequence goes on along the minus strand of JAGVYP010000033.1, from coordinate 7,094 downwards.
GATCTTTTGTTTTGTCTGTTCCTAATAAGAGTCCTGCTACGTCGTCATGATATCCAGGAGCAATAATGCCTACAAACATCATGGATTTTAAAAGTTCAGCAGTTGCATATTCCACAGGACTGTTAAAAACAAACCATCCACCAAAAGGAGAATCTGCATCACCTAAAAACATTTTTATGAATGCATCTGCTTGTGTTTCTGCAAATCCTGTAACTACAGGTCTTCCGTGTTTTGCATTTGCTACTAGCTGAGGAGTTCTTCTTCCAGCAAAATAAGTTCTCATCTCTTGTTCAGCGTGGGTCACTAGATGGAGAAGTGATTGTCCATCTTCAAGATTGGTAGCACTGTAACTTTCTGGAGGAGCACTTCCCAAATTAGGAAGATCCATCATTCCGATTGATCTTTTATCTTCAGGCGTAGCAACTCTTTCGTAATCAGCTGCGCCTTGATGACCATTCTCTCCCCCACGCAATTTATGTGATTTTCTCCATGTTACTCTTATTTCATCGGGAAAGTCTGCCATGGTTCATGCACCTCTTTGAGCAAAAGTGTATCTTGCTCTTGCAGCTTCAGGAGTTTGAGTTTTCCACCAAGCAGAAATTGCTGTATCATAACCACCTGTTAACTCAAATACTTCTCCTGCAAGTTGTCTTCTATAGTCAAAACGAGTACTACCTCTATTTTCTCTTATATGAGCTAATAATTCTCCATAACGTTTTGGATCAATAAAAGGTGCAGCACTTAAAAAGTTCTTAGCTGCTGCACGCAACATTGCTGGTCCACCAATATCAATGTTTCCTCTTGATGATTCAAATGTCGCTCCTGGTTCAACAGATACACTTTCAAAAGGATATAAATTAACAACAACTAAATCAAAGAAGACGCCATTTCCTTGTGTTACTGTTGCTGTATAATTTTGTCCAGGTTCTGGATTAGTTACAGGTTGTCCATCAGGACCAAATAAGGTTACTCTTCTACTTAATCTTTGTAAATATGCTTGATGTGCAGGATTATGTCGCTCTCCTAATAATCCTGTGTGCAACAAAGGATGTAATGTTTTTACTAAACCACCTTCTATTTCAGGAAGATCTGTATATTCTTCAACAGTAATTAAAGATCCTTGTTGGTCTGGAGATAAAATTTTATCTCTTAATGCGATATATGTTCCTCCTGTAGAAAAAATTCTGAGACCAGGATTTATTTCAAGTAATCCATTTGCCAATTCTCCCAAATTAGTTTTGTCAAAAACAGAGATCAATACATTTTCTACAGGTATTGAATCATCAATTTCATGTTGAATTTCTCTTATTGTCATTGTTCTTCCCTCCCTCTACCTCTTTTTATGCAGTCTTGATAGGCTTTTAAGACTTTCTTTTTGGTTGTTGTCATTAATACTGAGTAAAAATAAGAGTTTAAAGTATGATAAATATTTTCCTTACCTTTTCATGTAAATATTACCATACTATTATGTAAGTAACTATATAATAAATATGTTAGCAACAAACATAAAAAACTATGATAGTTGTATTACTCTTCCTGCTTGTACCAGATATCCCGGATGTGCAGCTAACTCTACTGCTTTTCTTGTTTTTTCAGTTCCGAATTGTGCTAGGGCAGTTTGATTTCTTGCGAGCACTGCTGCAAGTTGCGCTGCATTGACGTACCATCCGGCACTGGTAAATCCTGTTGATGGTAAGGGAAGACTTACTAAGTGATGATATGCAGTTATTGCTCTTGATTGATTATCTTCTTGTTCAGGAGATAGTTGTTTATTTCCAGGATATAATACCCGACTTGTATCTTTTACAGCTATCTGTATTCCTGTACCTTGAGATAGTCTTGTATCAATAGCTTGTACTGCTCTTTGATTTGCAGTTGCGTATGCTGTCAAGTATCCCGGATTTTCAGGTGAAAGGCAGAAGGGTGTTATGACAAGATCATCTGAGCTTATTGCAGAGGAAGGCAATAATGAAAATTCAAGTTGATATCTTTTTAATTCTGCTCCAACGTTTGCTGCAACTTCTCTTTGATATCTTCTTTCTTTTTCACCTTCATAGAGATCTTGCACAACAACAATTCTTCTTTCTTGGGGTAATAAAAATTTTCTTGCAACATTTGCAGCGGTATAGGATTGATCGATGGGAACTGTTAACACTGCATTTCTTGGAGGTTTTTCTGAAGTTGAAAGAAAACTTGATAATCCTGCAAACATTGAATCGGAGATAGGCATTCCTAAAACTAGATCACTCAGCTCTGCAGATTGTTTAACAACTCCTGTTAATATATTTGCCATCCCAGCTCCGCTTGATAACACTCTTGGAGCGTCTGTTTCAATAAATATCTTTATCAGAGCCATATCGACTTTCTCAGGACCATTATCAGCAGAAGCAAAATACACTTGAACAACAAGATCTGGAAAATCTGTCGTAAACTGGACTAGACCAGGATGTATTTTTTCCCAATCATTTGTTGAACCAGTGAGTAGATGTAGTTTCATAGTTATCCTACCCTCCTTAATAATTCAGGTCTTTGTGCTAAGTCAACACCTTGATAACCTTGTAATTGATTTTTATACACTACTAAAGGATTGCCATCAGGATAAGTTAATGTTCTGTGCAATCCTATTTCTCCACGAGCGATTGCTCTCAAAACAAAACGCAAGGTAGGGTGATCACTTTCTCTTTTTTGTTTGTCTTGGTGTTGATCAGCACGTTCTTGTGTTACAGGAAGTTGTCCTGTGTAAAGAACCCAAGGACCAGAAGCGAGTACTGCACCGCTATCCTCTCCATCAGCAACCATGATTACAGAAGATCTTGTTGAAGTTTCTCCCGTGCGTAAAGCATCATACACTGCATTTCCACCGACAAATCTTCTCTGATAAGGTTCACCTTCTCTAAAAACATCTAATCGTGCAGGATGCACATTGATCATTCTGTTTCTGAAATATGCTAATAAAGGATCTTTTACCCAACGCATATATCCTGCTAATACTGCAAGATCAAAAGTAAAGCCATGTTCTCTTTCATACGCATGGATTTTTTCTAGTAATAATTCATTAAAAACTTTCATCTTTATTTGATATTCTGCTCTTCCTTTTTCTGATTTTTGTGCTTCTTTCCAATTTCCACAAGCTTTAAATCCGTCTAAAGTAATTGCATCAATACTAAATTGTTGTGCAAGAGTTAAAGCACCAATTCTTTTTCCTCTACTTCTTTCTTTATCTGTAACTAATAAACCAATATCAAAGTTACTCTCTGGTTCTCTTGATTCTAAAACTCCTTGTTCAAAATTTGTTCCGCTGCCAGAAGCAAAAACTAAAGTATGCATGACTTTACCATCTACTGGCGTGTAAATTCTTGTGAAATTTTCTTCTGCTACTGTTAGATCAATTGACATGTTTTAATTTCCTCTTAATGCTTTTGCTCCGATGTCTATTCTGTATTGCATATCGTCAAATTTAACTTCTCCTGCAGCCTGGTATGCTCTTTTCCGTGCTTCTCCTAAATTTACTCCATATGCTGTTACGCAAAGCACTCTTCCACCACCGGTTACTAAATTTCCTTCTTCAACTTTTGTTCCCATGTGAAATACCTTCACATTCGGATCTTTTATATCACCTAATCCATAAATTCTTTTTCCAGTTACAGGTTTTCCAGGATAACCTTGCGATGCAAGTACAACTCCTAAAGCAGCGCCTTCCCGAATGCTCAGGTCAAGAGAAGAAATATCGTCCTGTACAGCAGAAGACAATGCGCGATAAAGATCTCCTTCTAATAACATCATAAGAACTTGTGTTTCAGGATCTCCTAATCTGCAATTAAATTCTAAAGCTTTAGGACCTTCTTTGGTCATCATCATTCCAGCATAGAAGAAACCAATATAAGGCGTTCCTCTGTCATTCATGCATTGTACAACAGGAATCATAACATCATCACGAACAGATTCTAAGGTTTGTAAATCAGCAACACTTGCAGGTCCATATGCACCCATGCCTCCTGTATTTGGTCCTTGATCATTTTCTCTTAACCTTTTATGATCCTGAATTCCAACAGGAAGAAGATGAACATTTGTTCCATCTGAAATTCCAAACACGGAAAATTCTTCACCAAATAATCGTTCAGAAACTAAAACATCATCCCCAAATTCACTAATAAATGGGAAAATATCATCAATTGCTTGAGCTGCTGAATCATACACTCGTACACCTTTTCCACCATGTAAACCTCTTGCTTTGAGTACAACACCGTTCTCAGAAGCTAGAGTTCTGACAGCTGCTTCTATATCTCTAGCTTCCTCACAAGGACTAGAGTGAGCTTGGGGAATTCCTAATTCTCTCATAACTTCAAAAGAATAAAACTTATCTGCTTCTATTCTTGCACCAGCTTTTGTTGGTCCAAAGACTTGTCTAATCCCTCTTTCATAAAAATGATCAACTAATCCATTTGCTAAAGGACCTTCAGGACCAACAACAACGAGATCAATACTTTCTGTTTTTACTAATCTTGTTAATCCATCAAAATCATCTTCTTTAATATCAACATTTCTTGTTTCCGGTTCTATTTCAGTTCCAGCATTACCAGGTGCGTATAACACTTCTCCTTCTTTATCTTTCCCTAATCTCCAACCTAATGCATGTTCTCTTCCACCACGTCCAATTACTAATACCTTTGTCATTTTCATTCCTCCTCAATATTTTCCTGAATATTTCACATTTTCACCATTTGATGCTTTAATTCCAATAAGCTCAATTCCTGTTCTTGTCCCATCCCTTCTTACTATGCCGACAGGCACTGCATGAAGACGATGCGATCGTATCACTTCCCCACTTCTTACAGGATCTTTTGTCGTTACAAAGCCATCATTGCCCATGGGCCATTGTGCATAAGCAACTTCATTAGGAACACCCTCAAGAAAAAATGCTTCTTTAGGATTTGGACTAAAAATGCCTCTCATTTCAACATATAACCCATGCCTTGCCAGCGGTCGTGCAAGTTTTCCTTCATATGCGCCACCACTCATGTGAAATACGCTTGTTGCCAAGCCTTGTTCAATTAATGCTCGAAAGACAGGATAAAGAATCGTAGAAGGTGCTGATACGTATCTTAATAATGCTCTTCCTTCTTCTGTTCTATGCCATTCTAACCCTAGCTTTCGGATAAGTATTTCTCTCCTGCTACTTATCCCATTTGATCTGGGATTGGGTCTTCCTCGTATTGCCAAAAGATGATCGCCTTCTTCCGGAATTAAAGGGTGTGCTAATCTTTCTTCGTCTATCGTACTTACAACAGCTCCATCAAGATTATAAGCTCGAAGTCCTGGCTTATAACTTTGTATGCGACTATTCAAATCTTCTGATACTAAAAAACTTGTTATTCCTAACTCTCTCGCTCTTTGTTTGAGTTTATGCCTCATTCTTCTTACAGGTATACGTCCTTGTGTTTCAACAAGAGCAGCAACTACTTCTGCTCGCGCACCAAGCTTAGCAGTGTCATCTAAATTCATCGCTAAAAGATTATCAATACTTCCCTTAAAATTTCCTAATCGTTCATAAAATTCAGCTTTCGTGCCTTCACCATCATTATTCATATACACGGGTCTTCCTTGGGGATCAAAAACTGCAATGGTTATGTGATTTGCTCTTGCGTGATATCTAAGACTATGAACACGTTTTTTTTCTATTAAGCTTATCATAACTCCTGATATGTTTGCATCAACAGTAACTCTTTCTCCAAGAACAGCGTTTTCACCATTCAAAATAACTAAACGATGACTATAAGAAGCATCTGTAAGCGTGTTACCAATAATAGTAAGCTTATCAGGATCACTGGCGGGTGTTCCTACAACTTCAGAAAAAGCAACAGGTTCAACACCCATATCTCTTGCTTGCTGTACTAAACGTTGAACAAGCGATGCTGTGTAAGAAGCAAGATCTTTTTCTTGTGGATTTCCTGCTGCTGCATGGACGACAACACATTGATCTTGTGGAACGCGAAGCACACTTGTTTCATTCATTCCTTCTCCTAAGACTTGGACTAAATCAGGACGATAATACAACGTAGGTGCTGTAAGTTTTCTTAACAAAGCAGAACCTTTGTCTCCTTTCCTAATAACTTCATCAACATACTCTTCAGTTGTTACCATGTTTCTACCTCTATGCTGCTAATCTTTGTACAACGTGTTCTAATCCTGATATGACTTGTATATCTCTTGGTCTGGTATCAGGAACGAATTCGCTATTTAATAATGCTTGAATACCCAAGATATATCTTACTGCAATTTCAATAACTTGTTCTGGAGTATAATGCTCTTTACCTTTGGAGAATTGTCTTGCGAATTCTTTTGAGAAAGATCTTGGTTTTAATTCTCTCCTTTCTCCTCTTATTAATTCTGCTAATTGAGTTTCATATTCTTTTCTATCCCAAAAGCGAGAAGAATCTAAAGTATAAAGTTCATCCTGTGCAAGTATACGGCCGTATCTATCAATACCATGTTCTGTTTTTGTATCTACCGCAATTAATCCTTCACGTCCAACATCTAAAGAAGGATCTGTAACACGAATTCCTCCTACAAGATGACTAATAAATCCGAAAGCAAACAAGGCTTTTCCTCTCAGATGTGCATATTGTTGTGGTGTGCACAAATCTGCTGCAAAAAGTTCTTCCGGAGACATAGAAACATCTCTGCCTGCTTTTGAAGAAGGTGTATCCATCGGATATGGTAAAGGACCGTTTGCAACAAGATCATTGGGAAGTTCATGACCACAAAATACACGTAATTCTTGCTTAACATAATGATGAAAAAGTGAAGTATCTGTAGTACTTTCAGCCATGTATCCTCTTACGACCATTTCAACAGGAATTTGTGTTAACTGTTCTTGTACAGAAACAATAGCATTATCTGGCAATCCCACATCAATTTGCGCATGAGACATGATTCTTGCTAACATCCTTAACATGTAATTGTGATTTGCTGCAAGAATCTGTCCTTTCAAGGGAACTTCTCCCCTATTTTCATCATGACTTGAAATCCTATCAGTTCTTATAAAAAATATTAATGGACGACTATCTTTTCCTATTAATGGTGGATTATCATAG
>JAGVYP010000032.1 GCA_018303205.1 Candidatus Woesearchaeota archaeon | reverse complement strand
CAGCCAACGAAACCATGATGAGCCTCATCACAACATGGAAACAACAAAACAAAAACCCCTTCTCAGAGCTTAGAGCACTCCTCTAAGCTTTCCACATACAGAAAAGAACAAGATTTATTAATACGTAAAAATAAAAAAAGAAAATGCAACTTACGATTCTCATTGCAATTTTAGCATATTTGATAGGAAGTATTTCTCCTCTGTATTTTATAAGAAATAGAGAAATAGAAGGAGCTGCATTTGTTTTTACAAGCATCTTTGATGTGCTGAAAGGTGCTTTCCCTCTTGTTATCGCATTATATTTTTCTATCCCCCATTATGTATATTATCTGATAGCTTTGTGTACCGTGCTGGGGCATTGTTTCCCTTTTTATGTCGGATTTAGAGGAGGAAAAGGTTTTGCTCCTGCAGTGGGAGCATTGCTCTGTTTATGGACCCTCCAAGGAATATTCCAGTTCTTTACAACAGCGCTGCTTGGCATGATCACTCTTATTGTCATGATTTTTTATCTGGTACTCATGTTCTTCTTAACAAAGCATTATACGAGAAAAATGATGGGATTGGAAATAAAACAGCAGGATCTTAACAAAAGACAACAAAGACTAAAGGAATTAGAGCAGCGTTTGCAAAAGCACGAAGAAAAGGCGGTAGCCGAGAATCGAACTCGGTCCTCAGCCTCCACAGGGCTGAATACTAACCGTTATACTACTACCGCCAAAACAAAAAAGAAGAAGGAAGACCATTTATAAAAGTTTCTCGAATGAACAGCTTTCTCTAGAACACCATTGACGTTTTTTATATAAATGCATTATTTTCTCATTTTTGTCTATGTTTTTTTAAAAAAAAAAGATAAAAAAAGAAGAGGTCTAAATTTTGTTGGTGAAGAGAGGGTAAAAAAAAAGAAATAAACGAGAACAAGGAATGAAAAAAAAGAGAAGAGAAAAGCAGAAAAAAGAAACAAAAAAGAAGGGGAATTTTAAAGAAGTTCTTCAGTTCTGAGAATAATTCTTTCACGATGCAAAAAGAAAACATAAGGAAGCATGAAAGCAATGGTATAGGTCAGTGCAACAATCCAATAGTTTTGCAGGGCAAAGTCAAGATTGAGAAGCGTGTCAATATAATAGGTAAGATAGGCAATGAGAAAAACGGTTACAAAAGAAAAGACAGGCAACACAACCCAATTAAGCGCGTGATGACGTGGTTGTAAGATTTCAATATGTTCCAGAATTGCAGTAAATAATAATCCAAAACAGAAAGCAAAAAGAAAAACCATGACAAAGAGCCAGAAGGTACTTGCAACGAGAAAAAAAGGAATGAGGATGACAGCCATGACAAAATTGCCAAGCAACCCTAAAAGAAGGCTTACCCAATACACGAGTTTATCAAAACGCATAATCCAAGCATGTTTATGATAGGGTGCTTCTTCGAGAATAAGGATTGTTTTTTCAATTTCATCTTCAGACCAACCCTTAGCATGTAAAAATTTTCTTAAATCTTTAGGGGATGATCGCATGATACTCCTCATCTATAACTCGGGAAGCCAGCTTTTTAAATGCTTTGCTTATCTCGCAGTGAGGATCATGGGAAACAAGGGGCTTTTCTTTCTTTAATGCTTCGCGGAGAGACATATGCTCGGGAAGAACAGAAAGAACAGGAACTTGAAGCATTGCAGCAATGCTTTCTTGATCAATTTCAAAGGCGTTAAAATGAGCTCTGTTAACGACTACTCCTTTGATAGCAACAGGATGCTGTTGTGCTTCTTGAAGAACACGCAGGGTATCTGAAAGAGAAGGAAGATCAGGAGTAGTAACAACGATAAGCTCATCAAGAATAGAAAGAAAAGCAGGTAGCTGTCCTGATGCGCCTAAGGGACCGTCTAAGATTACTGAGGTAGCAATACCCTTGGTATGAGCAGGTAATCCTTTGATGAGTTCAGGGGTAGTATTTTTTGCATGATAGAGAGAAATGCCAGCAGGTACAAAGCGCAAACCTGAAGGATGAAGATAGAGTGCATCTTGGATAGATTTTTGTTGCCAAAGCACTTCATGTAACGTCGTTGTACAACGATAGGCTCCGAGATGAACACTCACATTTGCTTTTGTGAGATCTGCATCTATGAGAACACTGTCTTGTCCTAATAAAGAAAGAGCTGTTGTCAAGTTGATGGCAAGGGTAGTCTTTCCAACACCCCCTTTTCCTGAGAGGATACCGATGAGCTTTGTCATGCGATCTTTTCCTGGATATATTCTAAAAACTCTTTTGTTTTTTCAAAATAATCATAAATAATGTCTATAGTGATTTCAATTTCCGCATCTTCCAAGAGTGCTGTCATAGTTACGTGCCTTCTGTATTCACGTGCACGAGAGAAGTCTGCTTTGTTGATTTTTCGTAAGAGGAGGTATAAGCGTAAAAAGTTATGAAGCACTTCATCATGTTCAAAGAGGTTCTTGAGAACATCGACTTTTACTTTGGGTATGGAAGGGATGTCCATAATTTTTTTTTCTTTTTTTAATTTTTCAAAATAAGCTTCAAAGGAGAAATCGAATGCGTTAATAAGCCGTTCAACGATACTTTTGAGAACATCAACAGTACGTGTGTATTTTAAACTCACAAACATCAGATGGTCTGCTCTCTTCATTTCTTCTTGCGCATGCTGGAATGTTTCACTCATGACTAATCAGACTCCTTAATTCAGTAAGGTAATGGGTTATATTCTGTGAACTGAGTTGGGTAAGATCATATTCTGGTGAACAAATGACAAAGCGTTTATCCTTGCTAAATTCAACAGGAGCTTGCTCATGTTTTTCAATGATTTTTTGAATTTCATTGATCATCGCTTCCTGTTGGACAGACATTTCAAGGTTCAACTGCAAAAGGAACGGTATCCCTTTCTGAATTTCCTTGCATGCATCAAGGAGCACTTTGGGATTTTGTGAAAGAGGATACACAACGCGGAGCAATTGTTCTGCACGAGCAAGATGTTGCAGGAGTAATGCTCTCGGGTTCATCCTTGGAGTTCCATGATAACAGCAGCCAAATCTCCTTCATGTTTTTCCAAGAGTTCCTTTGCTTTTTCTGCATCAATGCCTGTCTGTTCTACAATGGTTTGAATGTCATCTTCATGAATGGTTGGTTTTGTAGTAAGAGGTGTTTCATGAACGTTTCCTACAATTTGGAAAGTCTCTTGCCCCATCATATTGACTTTTGCAACTTGAGGTTGCGTAATAATAATATTTTTTTCAGGAGTTCTAATGATCACTTCAGTCGCATCTATCTCTTGTTGAGCGATACCCATACGTTTCATCATCTGCTGCACTTTACGAGGGTTCATGCCAGGAAGCATTGTTCCACCTAAGGAAGCCCAAACCAGGATTTACCGTACAGATGGAGAAGAATCACAATAACCATCACCACAAGTGACATTAAGATGATATGCCCTGGCTTAAAGGTAAAATTAGATTTATACTCATCGAAATAACGTGTGATACCTGCACCGCTAGAAGGCATAGTGATTCTATTATCGTTACTCATGGTGTTTATAAATAATGGTTAGGAGTATATAAAGGTTTCTGGAAGTGAGGCTGTTTATATCAGTTTCTTTTCTTATACCTAACTTTTTCTCGTTTTATTATTTTTCTATTTGAGTATCTTTTTAATACCTATTTCCCTTTTTATTTTTTGAATTTTTGGTGTTTTTTTTTATAAAAAAAGATAAAATAGATTAAAAAAAGATGAATGATTGCAAAGAGATAGTTTTGAATAAGAAAACATGGGGAAATAATAAGCCGCCTTTGGTCAGACTCCTTGCGGAAAGTCTGTCTTCGCATTAAACTGAGCGTCGTTAAAGACTTGCACAAGCCAGGGCTATCCGTTTCATCGTTTCTTAAAGACAAACTCGGCTGGTTATCTGAGTTTTGTTGCCAAAACCTTCGCAAGCCTCATAGCGTTCTTTAAGGCGTTCCGTTTCTGAGATGTTGCCATCCATTACTGAATCCTTTGCAGGTGGCCTTTTTGAGTGGGCGGACTTTCCTCAGCATTAAAGCCGGAGCGAAGTCATTTCCCCATGTTTACAAGAATAAGGGTTTGAAAGTATATAAAGATGGCGGAAAAGAATTATAAGGAATCAGTGCCTTTAGGTAAATATGAATTATTTAATTGGAATTTCTGGGGGTTCTGGTTCAGGGAAATCTACATTAGCTTATGGTCTTCAGGAGAGATTTCCTGATTTGATTGAAGTTGTCCATTTTGATGATTATCAGAAGATGAAAGAGCAAGTGCCAGTGCGTCATGGGATATCAAATTGGGATCATCCAGAAGCAATTGATTTTGAAGGATTGTTAAGAGATTTGAAATTGTTAAAAAGTGGGAAAGATGTTAATGTTATGACAAAAAGTGCAAAACATAATCCTGAATATAAGAAAATTGGAAGAGTTCCCTATATAATGAAAGCAAAGAAAATAATAATTATTGAGGGTTATATGTCAATTACGGATAAAAGAATTAGAGAGTTATGCAATTTTACAGTTTTTCTTGATTTAGATACTAATGAAAGAATGAAGAGAAGAACGAAATTTATCAATATAGGATATAGAGAAAAAATTCTTTTACCTATGCACAAAGAACATGTGGAACCCACCAAAGGATTTGCAAATATGATTATTGATGTTGAAAAGTATAATGATAAAGAAATACAAGAGTTAGTAATTAATCAATTAAAAATATTAAAGGTATTATAAGCAAAAAAAAATTCACTTCTCAAACACCAAGATTATTAATTCTTCTTTTCCCTGAGAGACTTTGCGTTTTTCTTTCAAAGAGAGTTTTACGCGTTCTGCTTCTTCTAAGAATTCTTTTTCCTGTCTCACAAGCAAGGCCATTCGGCCTTCTTTTTTCAAGAGGAATGCTGCTTCATCGAAGAGTTCATGATACAGTTTTTTTATTTTCTTCTCGTTCGCATTTCTTGAAAGTGAAGGAGGATAAGAAACAATGCAGTCAAAGGTATTTCCTTCAAATTTTGCATCTAAAAAGTTAACTTCTGTTCTGCTATAGCTCAAGGCATCACTGATTCCACCTATTTTCGCGTTTTTTTTGCTCCAGGTAAGATGGTGGAAAGAGTCTCCAATACACCAAATAACAGAAGAAGGCCTTTTTTCTTCTTTGTCTTTTTTTTCAAGTAGAGAAAATGTTTGATCATTAAAAAAAAGAAATTTTTTCTTTTCAAAAAAATGGATGGGTTTTCGTGTAGCAAAGAATGCTGCTTCAATAGGCATAATTCCTGCTCCGCAGAGCGGATCAAGAAGTTTTTTGGTATCATCAAATCCTGACAAGCGTACAAGTGCATAAGCGAGGGGAGCTCGTAATGCATAGCTTCCTGTAAAGATTTTATAATCTCTTTTGGAGAGATCAAAGCCAGAAAAGTCAAGCAAAAGCACTGCATGAGTTTTGGTTAAGAACAAGAGCAGTTCAAAATGATAATCTTGAAAAGTGGTTTTTTGTCCTGTGAGCTGTATGAGGTGTTGTGCAAGCTCAGAAGCAATATCTGGTGAAGAGAGATCGCTGGAGTATCCTTCTTTGAGGCATTGTACATGGAAAGTTTCTGTTATTTCTTTTTTGAGAAGTTCTTCATTAAGTTGTTTCATTATTTTTTTAATAAGTTGTTCAGGGTCTTCCTGTTGATGTTCAATAAGACTGAGTACAATGCCAAGAGTTCGTGCTGATTGTGAAGTGTATGCTAAAGTGTAAAGTTGTTCTTTTTGCGCAGAAAAAAGGACAAAAGAAGGAAAAGCTTTTCCTGCTATTCCTGTCTGTTCACGAAGTTCTTGACAGGCAATATCTTCCATTCCCGGAAGGGTAATGAGCACGGCATTAGAAATAGTTTTCATTGGTATTCTCGGGTGGGAATGTGGGTGGAAATGAGTCTTCCTCATTTTCTTCTATTTTTGCAGTTGCAATGACCTTATCTTCTGTTTTGAGTTTCATCAAGCGAACTCCTTTGGTATTTCTTCCGATAACAGAAATATCTTTGCAAGGTGTTCTGATCATAATACCGTGTTGAGAAATCATCATGACATCATTATTTTCCTTAACGGTAACAACAGCAACAACTCTTCCATTCCTTTCATCAGTTTGGATATTAATAACACCTGATCCTCCTCTTGTGATAAGACGATATTCATTGATAGGAGTTCTTTTACCATATCCATTTTCTGTGATCGTGAGCAAAGTCTTGGTATCATCTGCAATGACTGCGTCAATAACTTGATCTTTACCTTTGAGTTTTACACCCCTTACTCCTGTTGCAGTTCTTCCCATGGATCGTACATCATCTTCTTCAAAGCGAACAGCGTTCCCTTCTGCAGTAGCGATGAGTATTTGTTTTTTTCCATCAGTTAAGAGAACATCAATCAGATGATCTTGATCTTGTAAGCCTAAAGCTTGGATTCCTCCTTTGCGAGGATTGGAAAATGCAGAAAGTTCAGTTTTTTTGACCATGCCGTGTTGAGTAACAAAGAAAAGGTATTGGTCTTCTTTGAATTCTTTAACGGTGATAAAGCCTGCAATGGATTCTTCTTTTTGTAATTGTACGAAATTAACGATGTTATTTCCTCGTGCTGTTCGTGAGGCTTCAGGAAGTTGATGCACTTTGATCCAATGGACTCTGCCAAGATTCGTAAAGACAAGAAGATAGGCATGGGTATTTGCAACAAAGAGCCATTTGACAAAATCTTCTTCCCGTGTGGTTGCACCTTTAACACCTTGGCCTCCTCTGCGTTGAGTTTTATACGTGTCTAAAGGAAGACGTTTGACATATCCTGCATGTGTTACCGTAACGACCATGTCTTCTTCTTTAATCAGGTCTTCATCTTCAAGAATGCTATCATCTCCGTTGAGCTCAATGAAGGTTTTGCGTTCGCTTCCATACGTGACACTGAGTTCTCGTAATTCTTTTTTAATAAGATCAAGAATGCGTTGTTCATGTGCAAGAATATCTTGGAGTTCATGAATGAGGAGTAATACTCCTTTGTGTTCTTCTCTGATTTTTTCTTGTTCCAAGCCTGTTAAGCGTTGTAATTTCATATCTAAAATGGCTTGTGCTTGTTTTTCAGTAAGTTTCCAGTTTTGGATTAATCCTTCTCTTGCAGTTTCCGTAGATTTGCTTTTTTTGATAAAATTGATAACAGGATCAAGATGATTTAATGCGATAACTAACCCTTCTAAGAGGTGTGCACGTTCTTCTGCTTTTTTCAAATCAAATGCTGTTCGCTTTGTGACAACATCTTTTCTATGTTCTACAAAGTGGTGTATGAGCTCTTTGAGATTGAGAATAAGGGGTTGATTATCGACAAGCGCAAGAAAGATAATTCCGTACGTTGTTTGCATACGAGTATGTTTGTATAATTGGTTCAGAACAACATCAGGTTGCACATCTTGCTTGAGTTCAATGACAACTCTCATTCCTTCCCTGTCTGATTCATCTCTGAGGTCAGCAATGCCTTGCACTTGTTTGTTTTTTACACATTCTGCTATTTGTTCAATGAGCATTGATTTATTGACTTGATAAGGAATTTCATGAATAATAATTTTTTGTTTCTTACCTTCTTCTACACTCGTTTTTGATCGAATAAGAATTTTTCCCCTGCCTTCTTTGTACGCTTGTTTGATACCTGCTGATCCACAGATGATTCCTCCTGTGGGGAAATCAGGTCCTTGAATTTTTTCAGCAAGTTCATGCCCACTCAATTCAGGATGATCGATAAGAGCGCATGTTGCCTCGCAGATTTCTCGCATGTTATGAGGAGGGATATTGGTAGCCATGCCTACTGCAATGCCAGAGCTTCCATTGACTAAGAGATTAGGGACTTTTGAAGGTAATACTGTTGGTTCTTCCAAACTTGCATCAAAATTGGGAACAAACTGCACGGTTTCTTTGTCTATGTCTTGAAGCATTTCTTCTGCAAGAGTATGCATTTTTACTTCTGTATACCTCATAGCTGCTGCATTATCGCCATCAACACTTCCAAAATTTCCTTGCCCATCAATGAGGGGATAGCGTAAAGAAAAATCTTGTACCATTCTTACCATAGCATCATAAACAGCCATGTCACCATGGGGATGGTATTTACCTAGCACTTCTCCTACAATTCTTGCAGATTTTTTAAATGATTTAGTATGTTCTAAACCAAGCTCATTCATGGCATAGAGAATCCTCCTATGCACAGGTTTTAATCCGTCACGTACATCAGGTAAGGCTCTTCCAACAATGACGGACATAGAATAAGAGAGGTAAGACTGTTTCATCTCTTCTTCTATGAGCCTTGGTTGAATTTTATCCTGAACTGGTTTTTCTTCTGTTTCAGCCATTTTTATCGTCGAGAAAATACCCTTGGTTTCTCTCTTTTTTGAAAGGCTTTTTCTTTATAAAGGTTTGCTTTTGAGAATGGCTTTATACGGTCTGGAAAGGCTGAATTCAAGGGTTTGGACAGGTGTGGATTTTTATGGAATTTTTGAAAAAAGGAAGAAAGCTTAGGAAGTTTCTTATAGACAAAAAAGTCAGAGTTCAAGAAAAGGGTATTATTGTAAAAATATATGGTTATATAAAAAATTTATTTTGAAAATGAAGCTATTTTTTTATGGTACTGATATTTTAATAAGATTCTCCTTGACAGAGAAAGTAAATCCGCAATATACACATCTTTTTTTCTTATCAGTTAAAAGAGAAGTATTCGTTTGATACTTCTGGTCATGGTTGCATTGTTTGCATTTCACGAGGTAGGTAGGCATGGTATTGTGATCCGCGAGCTTCTTGAATATTTTTGAAGCCTTCTTTTTGTAATAAGGTAAGGAGTCCTTTATTAATTTTTTTCACACAAGAAGGTCCTTCGTAAATAAAGCCTGTGTATAGTTGAACAAGGGATGCTCCTGCAGCGATCATGGAATAAGCATCTTTTGCTGTTGCAACGCCTCCCACTCCAATAAGAGGAAGTGTTCCCTGGGTTTTATGGTAAAGATAAGCAATGATTTCCCTTGATCTTTTTTTAAGAGGTTGCCCACTTAAGCCTCCTTGTTCTTGAAGGGAAGTATGAAGTTGGGGTCTTGCAAGAGTGGTATTGGTTGCGATGATTCCCGTACAATGAGTTTGTTGTACGATATCAACAATATCATCGATTTCTTTATAGGAAAGGTCAGGTGCTATCTTTACAAAAAGAGGCTTAGGAAACACATGGAAAGAAGTTGCGATTTCTTGGTTTTTTTTCTGAAGGTGTTGTACTAAGGAAAGTAATCTTTCTTTTTTCTGTAACTCTCTTAATTCAGGAGTATTAGGAGAGCTTATATTTAATACAAAATAATCTCCAAAAGGAAAAAGAACAGAAAAGCTTTGGAGATAATCTTCAGCAGCATGATCCAAGGGAGTTTTTTTTGATTTGCCAATATTGATACCGAGAATGAGAGATCGTGGTTTTTTTGTTCTTGAAATTCTTTTTTGAATGCGTGATGCTCCTTCGTTAGGAAATCCCAAACGGTTAATAAGCGCATGATCTTTGGCTAATCTAAAAACGCGTGGTTTTTCATTTCCCTTTTGCGGATGCGCGGTTATCGTGCCTACTTCCACATGACTAAAACCAAAGCATTGCATGAGCGAGTACACTTTTGCATTTTTGTCAAAACCTGCTGCAAGACCAAGGGGATTATGAAAATGGAAAGGACCGAAATCAACATGGAGTTTTTTGTGCTGAAAAGAAAAAAAGAAACTTATTATTTTTTTAATGAATAAGGATTTACTGCAAATCTGAAGAATTTTGAGCATGGATTCATGCGCGTTTTCTGGATCTTTTGCAAAAAGTAACGGTCGTATGTATGTTTTGAAGATCATGATAAGACAATCTCCTGGGAATGGATGAGCAATTCACAATACAGGCAACGAACTTTTAGAGGGTTTTCTTGAATAACTTTGAATGCTGTTTCTCGCTGTTCATGACGGGTAATACAATTGGGATTAATACAAGTGATGACTCCCTTCAGTAGGGAGGGAAGAGAAAGTTTGTATTTATGAAAGACTTTTCCTTCTTTAATAACAGAAACCGTTGCGTGAGGTGCAAGCAGAGTTATTTTATTAGCTTCTGCTTCGCTTAAAAATTTATTTGCTATTTTGATAATGCCTTTTTTTCCCATGCGTTTGCTAGGAAGGTGATTACCTACGACAACAACATCATGTTGTTTTCCGAGAAGGTTCCAAACATGAAAAGTGATTTCTGGTGGGATATGATCAATGACAGTGCCGTTTTCAAGATTGTGGACTAAGGTTTTCATAATTTTGCTCCAAGGACTAATGCTAAAACTGCTTTACGGATAGGAATGCCATTTCCTGCTTGTTCAAAATAGGACGCATAAGGTGTAGCATCCATGTTTGTTGTTATTTCATTGACACGCGGAAGAGGATGTAGTAATTTGAGCGTGGGTTTCGCATTTTTGAAAAGAGGTGTATCAAGAATAAAAGCATTTTTGACCATTTCATATTCTCTGGGATCAGGAAAACGTTCTCGTTGAATGCGAGTAGAATAAAGAATATCGATATCGGGAATGATTTTTTCAACAGATTCGTGTTCTGTGAAGTGAATATTTTTTTCTGTAAGCTCATCGCAGATTTGCCTTGGCATGCGCAAGGAAGGAGGAGAGATAAAGGAGAGTTTGCAGTCAAAAAGTGAGAGTGCTGTTGCTAAGGAGTGTGCTGTTCTTCCGTATTTGAGATCTCCAAGAATTGCAACATGAAGTTTAGATATTTTCCCTTGAGTTTTTTTAATCGTGTACAAATCAAGCAGGGTTTGTGTGGGATGTTGATTTTTCCCATCACCTCCATTAATGACAGGTACAGAGGCTATTTCTGCTGCAAGACGTGCAGATCCATCGAGAGGATGTCTCATGACGATAGCATCGCAATATTGCTCTACCATTCTTATAGTGTCATGCAAGGATTCTCCTTTGGTTGTAGAGGAAGTTTGCGCATCAGAAAAACCAATGGTGCTTCCTCCTAATTGTTTCATAGCACTGTGAAAAGAAAGTTTTGTTCGGGTAGACGGTTCAAAAAAGAGTGTTGCAAGAATTTTTCCTTTGAGAAGATCGTAATATTTTTTCTTTTCCATGCATTCGGCTGTTTTGAGAATATGAATGATCTCCTGCTTGGAAA
This sequence comes from Candidatus Woesearchaeota archaeon, assembly GCA_018303205.1. GTDB lineage: Archaea > Nanobdellota > Nanobdellia > Woesearchaeales > JAGWAF01 > JAGVYP01. Next base: position 15,849 of record JAGVYP010000032.1, on the reverse strand, counting down.
GATCGTGCATGGAAATGATATTTTTTCCCTTAAAGTTGATCATAGTGTATTTCCTCGGCTGGTGTTTCAAAAAGAAGGCCATCTTGATAGATAATCTTGCCTTTGACTAGGGTAAGTATCGGCCATCCTTGTAATGTTTTTCCTGCAAAAGGGCTCCATTTGCATTTGGTGTATAACTTTTTATTTTCTATTCTTTTTTTCTTTTGCATATCTAGAATGACGATGTCTGCATCATATCTTGGTTTTAGGTAACCTTTGTTTTTTATTCCAAAGATTTTTGCAGGATTTCGTGAAGTGAGTTGTACAACGTGTGTCAAAGAAATTTTTCCTTGATTTACTGCATCTAAAAGGAGAGGAAGTGTGGTTTCTAATCCGGGAACCCCAAAAGGGCAGCATGCAATGTCATTTTTTTCTGAAAGGGTATGGGGTGCATGGTCCGAACCTATCGTATCGATTGTTCCGTCATAAATCCCCTTCCATAATGCGTCTTGGTCTTGTTTTGTTTTCAAGCTTGGTTTCATCATACCTAGTCCCTTTAAGTGTTGAACATCTTTTTCAGTGAGAAAGAGATGGTGCGGACAAACTTCTGCAAAGACCTCTTGTTGGGGATACTTTTTTTTATACGTTCGTACATACTCTACTTCTTCTTGCAAGCTGAGATGGCACAGGTAAACTCTTTTTTTTGTTTTTTTGGCAAGGGAAAGTGCAACAGGCACTTTTTCAGATTCTGCATGAACACTAAGCATGCGTGAGTTTTCAAAAATGATTTTTATAAGAGTTGTATCTTCAATGCCCATATTTCCAGTTGACGCGTTCATATAGACTTTTGTGGAAGCAATATTTTTAACTTTTTTAAGTTCATGATGATCACTTTCAGGTGTACAACCGAAATGGAAACCGTAATTTACTATTGCTTTTTTTGCAACGATTCTCTTTTGTGCTAATGCGTGCAGAGTTATAGTTTGGGGATCGCTATTCGGCATATCGAGAACAGTAGTTACTCCGCCAGCTGCTGCCGCTTTTGTTCCGGTAAGAAAATCTTCTTTGTGAAAAAGGTTCATATCTCTTAAATGAACATGACAATCAATCATCCCAGGAATAACAAAATTTTTTTGCGCATCAACAATTCTTATTTTTTTGTCGGGTAGGGATTTTACAATATTGTGTATTTTTCCATTTTCAATGAGAATATGGCGAAGAACAGGTTTTCCTTGTACAATAAGTTTGGCATTCTTCACTACAAGCATCACTATACCCCCTAAGTATGGGAAACAACACCTTTTTATAAGGATTTCGATGGCAAAGTTGGTCTTTTAATGTTCCTCTTTTTGGATCATTAGTGAAATAGAATTACACTCTTTTTGATGAGTGGTCATCACGGAGATTTGCTGCTCCTTTGATCGCAGAAAATTACGAAAAATGATCTGTATGAATCGGTCATTTTCCTGTTTTTGCTCCAAGGTGAGGACCTTTATAGTAAGGATGCAATAAATATCTTTTCTTAAAATGATGTTAAGTGTTAAGGTTTTTCTTCTTCTTTGTTTTCTTCAGAAGGAGGCTGTTCCGGGTGAATGATTTCTTCTACTCTTTTATTGACTTTTTTTTCAAAATCGACAGGTGCATTTTTTGTAAAGAGCCCTTCTCCTGTGAATGCTTGTTCTTTTTGAGGTGAAGAATCAGATTCCTCTTCATCATCAGAATAGTCCTTTTTTACAGATTGAGATTCTTGAGAAGTTTGATCATCGTCAATGGTTTTTTCTTGTAAACTCTTTTTTTCTTGAATTTTCTCTTCTCCTTCTTCGTTTTCTTTGAGAAGATCGAAGGATGTATCTTCTTCAGGTTCTAATTCTGGCACGGGTTCTGATGAAGAAACGGCTTGTTGAGAAAGCTCTGTTTGTGCAGATTCTTCTTGTTCTTCCTCGTAAACTTCTAAAGGTCCTAGCTTTTCTTCTATGATTTCAAACTGCGTTTCAGCAAAGGGTTCTTGTTCTTCAATAATTTCAGTATGGGGAGGAATATCATATGTTTCAAGTTGTATTTTCTTTTCTTTTTCTGCTATATGTCCTGTGAGAACCTGATGTTCTTCATGAATTTGTTGTTTGTAAACCTGTTCTTCTTTTTTCTTGATCTCTTTTTCAAGGCGACGTTCTTCTGTTAGAGTATGTACTTCTTGTTCTTTTTCTTCAACACTTTTTTCAAGTTCTGCAACATTTTTGAATCGTTCTTTGAGTTGATCAGGAGGGATATCAAAGTACTGAAAAAATTTATCAGTTAATTTGATAAGTTTTGTTCTGCCTTTTTTTATTCGAGTGACATATCCTGCATTTTCTAGTTCGATAAGGTGATCATATGCTTTATTAGTGCGAATATGAATAATAGCTGATTGTAAGACAGGAGCGCGATAAGCGACGATAGCAAGAGTTTCCATGACTGACTTTGTGAGTTCTGTCTTTGCAACCATATTTTTTACAACGTGGATATATTTTTCTCTAATACGAAGCTTAAATGCATTGCCATCCCGTATGAGCATAAGTGTGGGATGCTGGTCATATTTTTGTTGGAGTTGCTGCAAGATTTGTTCTACGAGATCGAGGTTATGTCCTAAATTGCAAAGTCGCGCGATTTCAGTAATTTCTATTTTGTCTCCTGCTGCAAAGAGAATAGCATCAATTTGATACTGTAGTTCCTGCATGCGCTCGTCATTCATTTTTTTAACAAGAGAGCATATTTTCCGTCATCTTGGAGTTCTATCACTCTTGCCTCGAGAAGTTTGTCAAGAAAAGGTTTAACCTCTTCTGCATCGATACCGGTCGGTATACTAAGCTCATGTAAATTTTTAGGTCCTTCAAGAAGGAGGTTTCTTATAAAGTTTCGAAAAACCGTTACTGCATTTTTATCAATGGCTTTTGCTTCTGCTTTGACTGATTTAATAATCATATCTGCTTCGTGAACTCTTCCTTGTACTTGGTTCATCAAATCAGTAAGATGTGCTGCGCTCAAGTAAAATTCTGTAGGCTTGAGTATTTCGACGGAGGATGGCATTGCACCAAAACAAAAGTCGATCAAGGTTTGAGTATCCTTAAACCAGATGTCAAGCTCTGCAAAAACAGTAAATAAGGTTTCATTGGGCTGCGCATCAGCAATTTCTTTTCTAACAAGAGAAAGCGTTTCTAATCCTTCTAATTTTTTGATGAATTGGCGTATCGTATCTTCAATATGCTCCTTAGGTGTGCCGAGCATTTCAATGATGGCTCTAGCAAGGATTTGACCTTTTGCAAGTCGTTCTTCCTCACTAAGAATCTGTTGTTGCATGACCTGAAAAGTGAAGGCTGATATAAAAAGGTTTCAGTTTTGGGAGTTGTTCCTAATACCATTCTTGAAAAACTAACAAGGTAATGCTTAAAACACAGGCAAGTGCCAAGAGAAGCCAGGGAACTGTTTTTCCTATACGTGAAAGCCCCGTGCTATACACCTGGTGAGCGCTACAGGAAGTGAGTTTTTCTGATGACGCATCAGGATTATGGATCATAATCTTTTGTGTGTGCGTAAAAGAGCAGGAAGGTGAAGAAAGTTCTACAAAAAGAGTAAGGAAATTCCATTCTTCAGGAAGTTCTGGGAGTGAAAGAACCGTTTTTGTTTTTTGAGATAACATTTTTTTTCCAAGAACATTTCCTTGATCATCTTCTAGCCAGAAAAAAATTTTCTTATCTGGGGAAAGCACTCCTTCCAGAGAAAAAGAAAGAGTCTCTTTTTTTTCAAAAATTTGTTTTTCAAGGATAAGGTTCCCTTCTTCGCATGCGGTAGCTGGAAAAAGAAGTAGAAAAAACCAGAGAGGAAAACAAAGTGTGAATTTAAAAAAGTTCATAATACTTTTGAGAAATCCTTCTTTTTATGTCTATCATCCCAAAAAACGAAAAAAATCATAGAGAATACGAAAATCTTACGGATTAGTACTCATCCCATGCTTTAATAACCTGAGGGGATCTTCTTTTCTGTGCAAGAGCATCTACAAAGAGACTTGCAACTTGTATATTGTTGATAAGAGAGACATTATGATCAACTGCTAATCTTCTGATAACGTATTTGTCACCTCTTTCTACAATGCTATATTTTCCAGGAATGCAAATGATCAGGTCTATTTGTTTGGTCATGATAAAATCTGAGATGTTAGGCTTTTTTTCTTCATGTACTTTATAGAGCATATACATGGGAATGCCAAAACGGTTATAAAAACGAGTAGTATCTTCAGTACCATAGAGAATGTATCCTAAATCATGAAGTTTTTTTACCTGTTCTAAAAAAAGGAATCTATTTTCATCGTAAGGAATAGAAATGAGTATATTTTTTTGGGGAATGGTAAAACCTGTAGACAGTAATGCATTCAAAAATGCCTCGTAGAGATCTTCTCCTAGACAGGCAACTTCTCCTGTAGAAGCCATTTCAACGGAAGGAACAGGATCGGTTCCTTTTAATCGGGAATAAGAAAATTGAGGAACTTTGACTCCGACATAGTCCAGATCAAGGGCTGATTTATCAAGAGGGGGAATGTGTTCACCGAGCATGGATCGTGTTGCAAGGTCAATAAGATTTTGGCGAAAGACTTTTGAAACAAAGGGAAATGAGCGACTTGCACGGAGATTACACTCAATAACTTTGACCTCATTATTTTTTGCCAAAAATTGAATGTTAAAAGGGCCGGTAATCGTTAAGGCTCTAGCAAGAAGTTTTGCAATACGTTTTATTTTCCGCGTTGTTTCTAAATACGTTTTTTGTGCGGGAAAAACAACCGTTGCATCCCCGCTATGTACTCCTGCATGTTCTATGTGTTCAGAAATAGCATAGAGAATAACTTCACCTTTATTGGCTACTGCATCTATCTCAATTTCTTTGCTATGCGTTTCAAATTTGCTGACGATCACAGGATATTTAGGTGAGAGAAGAATAGCATCCTTAAGATATTTTTCAAGATCCTCATCTGAAAAAACAACATTCATAGCAGCGCCGCTTAAGACATAGGAAGGACGAATAAGAACGGGGAATTCTACGCGTTTTGCAAATTTTTTTATTTCTTCTAAAGTATCCATTTCTTGCCATTCAGGTTGTGGAATGTGAAGCGTATCCAAGAGTTGAGAAAACTTTTGCCTGTTTTCTGCACGATCAATTTCTACAGGTGAGGTTCCTAAAACGCGGAGATTTTTTTCATGACACTGTAATGCAAGATTGTTAGGAATTTGCCCTCCAACGGATAAAATGATCCCCTTAGGATTCTCAAATTCATAGATATCTTGAAGGCGTTCAAAGGAAAGTTCATCAAAATAAAGCCTGTCACAACAGTCATAATCCGTAGAAACGGTTTCTGGATTATAATTAATCATGACGGTGCTATACCCTAAAGTTCTTGCTGTTTGGACTGCATTCACTGCGCTCCAATCAAATTCTACAGAAGAACCAATACGGTAAGCTCCGCTTCCTAAAACAATGATGGAAGGAGAAGTAATATTTTTTTTTGAAAGTTCTTCTTGAGTAAGATCATGTTCGCTTCCTTGATAAGTAAGATAAAGATAATTGGTTTTTGCAGGATACTCTGCAGCAAGAGTATCGATTTGTTTAATGTAAGGAATGATACCACGATGTTTTCTGAGAGAACGTACTTCGTCTTCTTGCATGCCTGTGTATTTTGCAATTTGATAATCAGAAAATCCTAACTGTTTTGCTCTGCGCAAAAGATCAGGAGTAAGTTTTTGGATTTGTAACAAACGAGAAAAAGCAACAATGTTTTCAATTTTGTATAAAAACCATTTATTGATGTGGCTCCATTGCGCAATTTGATCTATGCTGATGCCTTTTTCTAGGGCATGGACAATGGCAAAGAGTCTTTTATCAGTTGGGTACATAATGGCTTCTCGTACTTGAGTAAAAGAAAGATCATTGCCCACAACACCGACCATATTGACTTCGAGCATGCGAACCGCTTTTTGCAGGACTTCTTCAAAGGTTCTTCCGATGGCCATGACTTCTCCTACGCTCTTCATTTCTGTGCCAATGTGTTTAGAAACTTCTTTGAATTTATCTAAGTCCCATCGGGGAAATTTCAAAACAATGTAGTCTAGTGCTGGTTCAAAACATGCAGTGGTTATTTTGGTGATTGCGTTCCCTAAACTGGGGAGCGTTTTTCCCAGAGCAAGTTTTGCTGCAATAAATGCGAGTGGATATCCTGTTGCTTTGGAAGCAAGAGCTGAAGAGCGGGATAAGCGTGCATTCACTTCAATAACTCTGTATTCGGGAAGTTGAGGATGTAAAGCAAATTGAATGTTGCACTCACCAATAATACCTAAATGACGAATCACTTGAATACTGATTCTTCTCAAAGAATGATACTCCTCGTCTGTTAAGGTTTGTGAAGGTGCAACAACAATACTTTCTCCCGTATGAATACCTAAGGGATCGAGATTTTCCATGTTACACACGGTAATGCAATTGTCTGCATGATCTCTGACAACTTCATATTCAATTTCTTTCCAGCCTTCGAGGTATTCTTCAAGCAAAACTTGAGGTGCATATGCAAATGCTTGTTTGAGCAAAAAGTGAAGTTCTGTTTCATCATGAGCAACTCCTGATCCTTGACCTCCTAAAGCAAAACCTGCTCTGAGCATAAGTGGAAAACCTATATCGTTAGCAAAGGACCTAGCTTCTTCTATGTTCCGTGCTGCTTTTGAATGGGAAGTTTTTACATTGATTTCTTGAAGTTTTTTTACAAAGAGTTCTCTATCTTCAGTTGCTTCAATAGCTTCGAGTGGTGTACCCAGAACGTGAACATTCCATTTTTGAAAGACACCTGCTTTTGCTAATGCTAATCCGCAATTTAAAGCTGTTTGTCCACCGAAACTTAAAAGGATTCCGTCAGGTCTTTCTTTTTCTATAATTTTTTCAACGATCTCAGGTGTAATGGGAAGAAAATAGATGCGGTTTGCAAGGTCTTCGCTGGTTTGAATAGTTGCAATATTGGGATTGACAAGAATAGTGGCAATTCCTTCTTCACGCAAAGCCTTTAAACATTGGGATCCTGAATAGTCAAATTCGCCACTTTGCCCTATGCGGAGGGCACCGCTTCCTAAGAGGAGTACTTTTCGTGGAGGTTCAGCCATGGGGTTGCGTAAGAACTGTTTGTTGTTGTTTGTATTTTTTTATTTCTTGTAAAAAATAATCAAAAAGCCAGGAAGTATCTTTAGGCCCAGAACATGCTTCAGGATGAAACTGGACAGCAAAGATAGGTTTTGTTGCATGTTGAATGCCTTCTATAGTTCCATCATTGGCATTGATAAACCAGGTGTTCCAGGATTCTGGAAGTGTATTTTTTTCTATTGCGAATCCATGATTTTGCGCAGTAATAAAGCATCGTTTGGTAATGAGATCGATGCAGGGTTGATTTTGTGAACGATGCCCATACTTGAGTTTATACGTATTCGCACCTGCAGCGAGAGCAAGGAGTTGAATTCCGAGACAAATGCCAAAAAGGGGAATATAAGTTTGGATAGCTTGGCGAAGATGTTGGATAGTTTTATCACACATCTTGGGGTCACCGGGACCATTGCTGATAACAATGCCATCATACATTTCAATTTCATCAGTAAAGTCATAATCCCAGGGAACGCGAATAAGAGTAGTGTCTGGACGGGATAAAGAGCGAAGAATACCATGTTTAATCCCACAATCTATGACAAGGATATGGAATGGTCCATCACCATAGACGATCCTTTGTTTTGTAGATACTGAAGCAACAAGATTTTGTTCATTCGGATCAAGAAAAGGCTCATGAAGTGGTGTATCAAAAATAATTTTTCCGAGCATCGTGCCATGTTCTCTGAGTTTTTTAGTTAATGCTCGTGTGTCTATTCCTGTTAATGCTGAGATTTTTTCTTCTTTGAGCCAGTGTTCAAGGCTCTTTGCTGCAGTAGGATGAGCATAGTGGTCACTGTATTCTGCAACAATGATAGCTCTGCATTGTATTTTTTCAGATTCCATATTTTGCACAATCTGATGTTCTCTTTTTTGTGCGGGAACACCATAATTTCCAATAAGGGGATACGTAAAGACAATGACTTGGCCGGCATAAGAAGGGTCTGTCATAGATTCGGGGTAGCTCATCATTCCCGTGTTAAAAACAATTTCTCCTTGTGTAGGAATTTCAGCTCCAAAAGAAAAGCCGTGAAAAAGAGACCCATCTTCAAGAAGTAAGGAAGCTTTTTTTCTCTGTAAAATGTGAACCATACTAAAAGTATTCCAAAAGTGGCTCTCTATTTAAGTGTTTGGTATCAATATTTTTTCTTTATCTTTTTTTCTTAAGTCAGACTTTATTTTAAAGAGGTTTGACGACAAAAAAGCCGATGAGCAAAAATGAGGAGAAAAATAAAAAAGAGGGAGGGTTTCATATTAGCCGAGGAATTCGGCTTAGTAGAAAACTTCGCTTCGCTCGAGGTTTCCAGCTTCTCGCTTGTTATTTCTTTTTCTTCATGATCGACATTCTCCGACTGAGACAACCCTCTTGTCGATGTTTATTATTCTGTCTAAGAAGCTCGACCTGATGCTGGCAACCCTACTTTTCTACTAAGCCAAGAATTCGAAAGATTTATATACGCTAAAACGCGGCAGTGATTAAAAAGGGGTGTTAGGGAATGGGACTGTTTTCTAAAAAGAAGGCTCAGGAAATGGATATGCCTCCTTTACCTCCGCCTGAGTTTCAAGCAGAACATATTCCCTCATTTGAAATGCCTTCTCCACCACCCTTGCCTCCTTTACCCCCTGTTCCAGAGATCAGAAAAAGAGGGGATTTGCCTTCTATTACCCCAAAATCTGAAGAAACATTTGCCTTATCTGAGCTTCCACCTTTACCTGCAGAAGAGGATTTTGCTGATGTTCCTGAGGAGGAAGCAGTAGCTCCTGCAAGATTCGAGTCTCAAAGAACTCCTTCTTTTCAAGAAGAACCCGAGAAGATAGTTATACGAGAAAAACCAAGGCCTGCGCCTGAAGTTCCTGTTACAAAACATCTTTTTGTCAGTGTGCAAGACTATCAGCGTGTCTATGAGCATGTAAGCCTCATGAAAGAGAAAATTGTGGAAACTGATGAAATCCTTGTGCAACTGCATGAAATCAAAAAACAACAAGAAGAACAATTAGCACAATGGAGCAAACACCTAGAAGCAGTGCAGCAGAAAATAACGTACATTGATGAGATGTTGTTTGCGGAGGAATAATGATGGAAGAAATGCCTGTCTTTGTTAAAATTGAAGATTACAAAAACATTGTGGATGTATTGCATTTAATGAAGGAAAAATTAGAAATTGCAAAAAAACTTCTTGCTCAAGTTGAAGACTTCAAAAAACAGGAAGATACGGAGCTTGCAGCGTGGGAAGCTGAACTTGAGGACATTGATGAAAGAGTAGAAGGTATCAGCAAAACCTTACTTGAGCCAGAGATGTGAATGGTGAAGAAAAAAGTAGATCCGGAAGGAGAAATGTATTATATTGGCATTAAGGAGCCTATGGAAGTGCGAAGAGAACTGCTGATGAGTTCAAGAGGAATTATTCAAACCTTAAAACGATATGAAACCTTTAAGACCTTGCGAGAAGAAAAATTAAATTCTGTCTATGAATTAAAAAGAGTGATGGAAGAAATTGCAGTGCTAAATAGAAAATTAAAAAGACGATTGCCTGCTTCTAAGATAAGAATGATGGAACTCTTGCAGGATAAGAAAGCAGAACAAAAAGAAACACCCCAAATAAGAGTGCAAGAACGTGTGAAAGAAGAAAAAACACGATTAGAACTGCTCGAATCTGAATTAGATAAAATAGAAAATAGATTGAATGAATTAGGGTAGAAATTATCTTTCTCAGGACCTTTAGGAAGGTCATCACCTTGGAGCAAAATCACAAATTTGACCGATTCATGCAGGTCAAATTTGGCAAGATCTCTGAGGGACGAAGAGTAAATCTCCGTGATGACCTTCAGAAAAGAAAAAAATATTCGCAAGATCACGAGTTAACTTTATAAAGAAAACCTTATCCTTTCTTTTTGAGGGGATAGCGAAGTGGTTAAACGTGACAGACTCAAGGCATCTGCAAGCAGAGTGCTCAAAAGAGTGCTATGAAGAAAGCAGGGTAAGTCATCTGTTGGCTTAGTGCCTTCGAGGGTTCGAATCAGATTTTTGCGAAAAATCTGGTAAAAAGCGTTCAAGGGGGATTTTCAATCCCACGGACCTTACCAAAATCGCAATATCTTCGAAAGTCCCTCTCCCCTCATATTTTTCATGAAAGAAAAAATAAAAGCTATTTTTAAAAAGCAAGGGTTACGTGTTCTTTCTGTTACGCCTCTGAGTAAAGGTATCGATAAGGGAGGGGGTGTTCTGAACCCTTTATATTTTGTAAAATGTTCTAACAAAAAAGAATATGTTTTTAGAATTACGAAAGCATGGTGGAAAAACAAAACAGTAAACGAGCTTTTTGTAATAAAGCTTTTACGTGAAACAACGAAGATTCCTGTTCCAAATATTCTTTTTTATGATGTTTCTAATCCAAAATTTGAATATCTCTGCTGGCAGAAAATTCCAGGAGAAGCATTGCAAAAAGTTTTTCCTATTTTGAAAAAAGAACAAAAGAGAAGATGTATCGACCAGATGATCTTTTTTCTTTCAGAATTACAGAAACTTCGCTTTGATAAAATTGGAAGTTTTGATTTGAAAGGAAATATTGTACAGTTTGTTGATTTGAGAAAAGGACCCTATACTGATTATAAAACATATTTGGAAGCAGAATACAAAGAATTTCTGAAAAGAATTAAAGAACTAAGATTTAAAAAATACATTCCCTTTTTCAAGAAATTTTTAGAAAAAGAATTACCAAAATTACCTATGAGCAAGGACTTTCAGCTTACACATGGTGATTTTGATATGAGCAATATGCTCTATCATAAAGGAAAAATTAATGCTTTGCTTGACTTTGAGTGGAGTTCTTCCTGCATTCCTGATAGTGATTATAACCATCTTTATAGAAATGTTAAAAATAAAAACTATGTGAAAAAAAGTCTTGCAAAACAGGGAATACAAGAGCCATATGGTTTTTCTCAAAGATTTCCCCTCTATGAGATGAAAAGACTTGCCATGAGCTTTGGTGCATATCATACCTGGTTTTCAGACAAGAAAAAAGCTAAAGATTTTATCAGAAAAAAGATTGCAGAGCTCGAACTTTTAAAAGCAAAATACGATATCAATAAATAGCACCTTCTTTGCCTTGGTGGTATGGGTATTGAAATACGTCCTATTGGTGGATTCCAAGAAATAGGAAAGAATATGTGTGCAATTAAAGTAGATGATGAGGTTGTTATTTTTGATATGGGTATTCATTTGCCGAATTATATTGCGCTGACGGATGATGAGGATGTGCACACGATTTCTCCAACGCTGCTGAGAAAAGGGAATGCTATTCCTGATGAAACTCTTTTGGGAGATTGGAAAGATAAAGTAAAAGCAATTTTTCCTAGTCATGCGCATCTTGATCATCTTGCTGCTATTCCTTGGATAGCACACACCTATAATTGTCCGATTGTCGGAACGCCTTTCAGTATGGCAGTACTGCGTAAAATCTTGGAAGATGAACATATCGTTCTTCCAAATAAATTAGTAACGATAGAAGAAAATGGAGTGTATGAAGTTTCAAAAAAAATTCGTGTGGAGTTTATTCATATGACACATTCTATTCCTCAAGCAAGCATGCTTGCATTACATACACCTTATGGTATTTTGTTGTATGCTGACGATTTCAAATTGGATAATACTCCTATGTTAGGAGATAAGCCGAATTATGATGCGCTTAAAAGAATTGGAAAACAAGGGGTAAAGGTAGCAATTGTGAATTGTTTGTATGCGCCTTGGGAGGGAAAAACACCAAGTGAATTCATTGCGAAAGAATTATTAGAAGACACTCTCTTAGGAATGGATACGAGAGATAAAGCAGTGATTGTGACAACTTTTTCTTCGCATATTGCTCGTCTGCAGTCTATTATTGCTTGTGGCAAAAAGATGAAGAGAAAAATAGTTTTTATAGGAAGAAGTCTTGCAAAATACGTGGGTGCTGCAGAAGATGCTGGTCTTGTAAAATTTTCTGATGAAGTAGAAATATGCAGTCATGCAAAACATGTGAGAAAGAGATTAAAGAAGATAAAGGAAGAAGGACCTGAAAAATATCTTTTAGTCGTTACAGGTCATCAGGGAGAACCCAAAGCGGCTCTTTCAAAAATTGCAAAGAAGCGCTATGACTTTCTTTTAGAAAGAGATGACCTTGTTGTTTTTTCATGCAAAACTATTCCTACGGAGATTAATATTACGCAAAGGAATATTTTGGAAGAAGTATTACAAGAATCAGGTGTAGAGATGGTGAAGGATATACATGTAAGTGGCCATGCAGGTGCTGAGGATATTAAGGAATTACTTGATTTGGTAAAGCCTGAGCATCTTGTTCCTTTCCATGGGACACCAGAGATGAGTGAAGCTTTGAAGCAAATTGGTCTTGGAAAAGGGTATAAAAAAGGAAACATCCATTTTTTAGAACTAGGGAGCACCTGGAAGATAAATTAATTTTTATATAGAAAATAAAAAAAGGTGTCAAATAAGAACATATATAAAGAAGAAAAAGCTCCTCATAACTACGAAAACAGGGGGTAGGAAATGAGACTTGTCCTAGCAGATCCAAGTTATTTCAAAGATAGTATCAGCATTATTTCTGAGCTAGTCAATGAAGCACGATTTAAAGTAACAAATAATGCATTAGAACTCGTAGCCATGGACCCTGCAAATGTTGCCATGGTCATTTTCAAATTATTCTCAAGTTGCTTTGCAGAATATCAGATTGAAAAAGAAACAGAGATAGCTATTAATCTTGGAAATTTAAAGCAGATACTTCGCAGAATAAAAGCAAATGACTTGCTCAGTCTAGAACTAACAGGGGATAACAAATTAAAGATACAGTTGAAATCAAATACGACAAGAACATTTTCTATTCCCCTCATTGATTTGGAAGAACGAGAACAAAAAATACCTCAATTAGAATTTCCTATCTCTATCGCATTAGAAAGCACAAGGTTAAGTGAAGCAATTGAAGATGCGGACATCGTTGCAGAATCAGTACAATTTAATGTTGCAGATAACATATTTAGCATCACTGCAGAAGGAGACTTAAGTCATGCTCACATTGAACTTCGAGAAGATGAAAATACGAAGCTAACCAATGAGACAGGAGAGCATATCAAAGCAAAATATTCTCTGGAATACTTAAAAAAGATGGTCAATGGAGCAAAACTTGCACCTTCCATGGAAGTCTATTTCAGCAAAGACTATCCTTTAAAACTCGATTACAAAGTCATTGACAAACTTGCATTATCATTTATTCTTGCACCCAGAGTAGAAAATGATTGAATAATGGCAAAGATAATAACATCTTATTGTGCTTCTGTCAGACATTTGCCAAAGACGAATGTACATAGACAGCATCATGACACAGAACATGGACGCACACCGAAAAATGATGATGATCTCTTTAGAAGATTAATGCTTGAAATATCCCAGGCAGGACTTTCTTTTGAAACCGTTTTGAAAAAGAAAAAGTCAATCTATGAAGCATTTGCTACCATAGAAAAGGTTGCAAGATACACCAAAAAAGATATCAAACAGCTCATGAAAAATCCAGGGATTATTAGAAATCGATTAAAAATTGAATCTGCTATTTTTAATGCACAAAAAATAAAAGAGATACAAAAAGAACACAAAACATTCTTGAACTGGTTACGAAAACAAGACTTGCATACACGAGAAGAATGGACAAAGGTATTCAAAAAAACCTTCAAATTTACAGGAGGAGAAATTGTCAATGAATTTCTGATGAGCATAAACATTCTTCCTGGAGCGCATGAGAAATATTGTGTTTTTTTGAGAAAAGAAGAAAAAGATTCGTCAGTCTCCCTTCGCTAGCAAGCCTGACACTTTTGCTGCTCTGAAAGATGATTTCAAGAATAAGGAAACCAAGAAAAGCAGAACTAGTTCTATCCCAAATGCATAACCGAGATCTGCATAATTAATAGCATTTCCCAGAAGAACAGATCGCAACCCTTCAAAAACGTACGTTGTAGGAAGAGCTTTGGCAATAGGCACTGCCCAGGAAGGAAGAGCACTCAAAGGATAAAATACGCAACTAAAAGGCTGAATAATCCACGTTACGCTCCATGCGAGTACCTGAATACGTTGACCATAACGAAAGATAAAACCAATAATGAACATGCCCATGATCCAGCCCATCAAAGAAAGTAATGCGATGGCAATAGCAGAAAAGAGAAGTGGTATAGAAAAAAAGTTGAAGGAATAGATGAAAAAAGAGATGATCACTAAGAAAAGGAAGGTTACAAGAGATCGTAAAAACCCAACAAGAATGATAGAGGTGAGATGTTCGCTCATACGAATAGGAGAAGAAAAAACATGGTACAAATTTCTTGACCAAAAATCTTCCAGGACAAAAACTGAAATATCTTGTGAAGCTCTCCAAATAAAGACCCAGAGAATAACTCCTCCAAGAAGCATGCTTAAAGGATTGTAAGAAGAAAGATCAGTGATGAAGGCACTTGCAAAACCCCAAAGAAGAACATCAAGTAAGGGCCAATAAAAAACATCAAAAAGCCTGTCAGCTCTATGAATACAAATGTACCAATATTTGAGCAATAATGCCTGAATTCTATACCACTTCATTTTTTCCTCGCGATTTTAATGAAAATGTCATCGAGTGTTGGTTTTTTAATGTGTAAATCAGAAAGGAGGAATCCTTTGGTGAATATTTTATTCAGTATTTTGTACACTTTATCTTTTTCATAGCTGGTTTCAAAAACAAGGGTATCATCTTGAGAAAATAAGAGGGTAACTTCTTCATCACGAAGAAGCTTTTTCAATCCTTGAACATTTTTCTTTACACTGATCTCGACTGTAAATTTTTTAATGGTTTTTTTCAATTTTTCAGCTGTTGCAATGGTAAGAATCTTTCCTTCATCCATAAAGGCTATTCTACCACAAAGTTCCTCTACTTCATGCATATAATGGGATGTAAACAGGATAGTAGCATGAGTTGACTTCTGGTACTCTTGGATATGTCTACGTGTTTTTTCTGCAATGTCTGGATCTAAGCCTACCGTGCACTCGTCTAAGAAAAGCACTTCAGGGTCATTGATTAATCCTTTACAGAGTGCTGTTCTGGTTTTTTCTCCTGAGCTTAAAGTTCTCACTTTTCTGTCTGCAAGCTTTGAAAGTTCAAATTGATGAAGGAGTGTATTGATCTTTTCTTCAGGATTTTTAATACGATAAATTTTTGCATAGATGCGTAGATTTTCTTTTATCGTGAGCACATCAGAGAGGGGAAAGTAGGCGGTGCTTACGTTCATTTTGTTCTTTACAAATTCCCAATTTTTTTCAGGTTCATACCCTAAAATTTTGATAACACCCTTGTCAGGTTCTAAGAGCCCTGTAATCATATTGATAGTGGTTGTTTTTCCTGCCCCATTTACTCCCAGCAAGCCAAAAATTTCACCTTTTTTGATACTAAAAGAAACATCATCTACTGCTTTTATGTTATCAAATGATTTTGAAAGATGGCTTACGATAAGAGGGTCCATAGCATTACTCTTAGGAGAGAAAGCCATATAAAGGTATGGGTAGCTGCTCTTTCCGGCTCTGTCCTAAGTCTCTGATTTTCATAAGGATTATAACCCTTACAGCCTGTAAAGGCTGTTCGGGGGTGGAGGTACAAGCTCCACCATGGCAAAAGA
>JAGVYP010000022.1:3308-10676 GCA_018303205.1 Candidatus Woesearchaeota archaeon | reverse complement strand
TTTGAGGTTGAAGGTTATGATACAGCACTAGTTGAATCAATGACTGCTGATGAGGCGAAGAAAACAGAGGAAGAACTCGAAGCAGAATCTGTTGAAGACGAGCTTCAATTAACAGGAAAATATGTTGAAATAGATCCAAGAACTGATCCTGATGTAAGAGTTGTTGTTGAAGTTCATCAGAAAGAAGCAGCAAGGTTGGTTAGGGAATCAAAATTACAAATAGGTAGTTATCCAAATGAGTTATATCATCCTGATAATACTCCTGTTAATCCAGCTAACAACTTAGAGCCTGAGTTCAGCCTGTTTGCAGATTATAAAAATTATGCAAGAAGAGATAGAATTCAGGTAGTTAATTCTGCAAATGTAGAAAGAAAAATTAGATCTGGAAAAACTGTGAGGGGAGATCCACTTGATGGACCATTGCACAATTTTGTGCTTGTTATGACAGATGCAGGCGCTGAATTAAGAACAGCTCCATTAACAACAGCAGCAACATCAATAACCTATGAAACTGGAATCAGCCATGGTCAGATTGCTGGTGGTCAAAAAACAGCATTGGCAGGAAGAATATGGAGGGATGAATATGGAACATTGAGAGCATATGAAGCTGAACATCCTTCTCAAGATACGTTAGATATAGGAATATATGACAGAATAGACCGAATAAGAAAAGTTCAGAAATTATTATCTGAATTATTAGGCGAGCCTGTTGTAGTAGTTAAACGAACTGAAAGAAGATATCTCGATGCTGTCAGCCCAGGAACATCAACAGTTGGAAGAACTGATGAGCGTCAACAAGAAATGTTTGATCAAAGACTGAAAGAACACACTCAAGATCCAGCATTAGATTTAGATGTTGTTAAAGATGTTCCAGGAGTTGCATCAGAAAGAGTTGTTATCATGACCGATGACGACGGAAAAGCGTTTGATGTTCCAGATGAAGGTCCTATACGAGTTAATGAAGGTGGATTGTTAACTATTTTGAGAGCAGGAATGGTTAGAACTTCAGCAGGACTGCCTCTTAAGCAGAATGATGGAAAACCAATTGTATTAACAGAAGAAGACTTGTTAAGAATAGTTGGTGATATTCCTCTGGTTGATGCAAACGGCAGGCCTGTCAGATATGATTCAGAACAGCCAGTTGAAGCAAGCAGAGCAGGATTAAAGGCATCATTGCCGTCTGAGATAAAAATAACAAAAGACGGAAGTGAAATCACCCTAACTGCAAGTAAAATTGTTGAACTGCTTGAGGAATTCTCAGTCAAAACCAGAGAAGGATTTTTTGGAGTTATGCTGTCTGAAATTCAAATAATATGGTCATCAATATCATTCCTTCCATTATGGCTTGGAGGAAAACATGAAACAATAGTAGTACAGGAGACAGCTAAAGACGAGAAAGGTAACGATGTAACAACAGTTAAACATGTAAAAATCACTCGTGATGATCTCTTGTCTGCATTGTATGAAAGAGATGATACTCAAGGAATTACTCTTAAAACTGATGCAGGAACTCCAATTGTGAACGATAAAGGAGCAGAAATAACCTTAAACCCAAGGCAGCTGTTAGATCTTGCGTATGGAATCAAAACATCAGGAGATAGAACAGGATTAGTGCTTGACAAAAATGGAAATTATGTTTTGGGTAAATTGGGAGAACAAGTTGTTCTGAAAGGAAGAGATTTGTTTAGTCTTATGATCCAGATTCAAAGACTAAAAGGAGGATTAACCACTCCTCAATATTCAACAGTTTTCGGTAGACCTTTTGTTGGTGTTATTAGTTTCACTATCCCAACTACTATTCCTGTTCATGATTCAGCTGGAAATCCAATTCTAGTTAATGAAAAACCACTTATGGTCTCTATCTTAGACCTGCGCGAATCAATTATTCAAAAAGGAAGGGGTACATCAACTATTGGTGTATCAGGAGCAGCATCAGGAACACAAGCATCAACAGCAACAATGATTGTAGATACAACAAAGTATCTGCCGAAAGTAACAAATGCTGATGGGCGTGCTGTTTTAGATACAGACGGTGATCCAGTTATTCTTACTCCAGAACAGATGTTCATGCTTGCAGCAGAAATAAGTAGCCATCAAGACAATGTTTTAGATGAATACACCGTTGCAATGACAGGTGATGGCAAATTAACATTGTTAGTGCCTGGTACTAGACCTCCAACACAACTTGTATCATCTGATGGAGAGTCAGTAGAAGCTTCGCGAAGTCATGTGGTTGATATGCTTACCGATGCAGTATTCCCTACTGAAAAAGCCACAAGGGCAGTGTTAGATGATCATATGTTTATTCCTATCAGAAGAGGATCTCTAAAAGCTCTGCCGATTTCAAAGCCGAGAATGCAGGAGTTTTATGATTCATTAACTGATGACGAGAAAGATATCATCCAGGCATTATATTATAACAATCCGCATCTCTTGGGAGAAATACAGCACAAAGATCTTACTATTGCAGAGCTTGCTGATTATTTGGGTCAGTATGAATTAAGCGATGTTAAATTTTATGGCGACAGAAGATTGCAGATGAGAACAGCAGACATGCTGAAAGCAAATCTTCCTATGAGGCCTTGGTATAAGCGATACTTCCTAATATTTGGAAAGAAGAGTGAACTAGAAAAATACAAAGCAGCTCATAAGAGTTTAAGAAGTAAAGCAATTGGATTGCTGAAAGAAAACGGCTATAAGAATAAAGGCTCAGTTCAGCCATGGGAGCGAATGAAAGAATCGTGGAGAGCAACATCATTGCGGGCAAAAGTAGGATTGACGTCACTGATTGCCTTGATGTTTATAGCGATAAGCACTTTCATGTATGCAGGCGGGCAGTACAGGCCGTTTATTTCACATGAAGAAGTGATTGATACATCCGGAATAGTAGATCCAATAAATGAGGAAGCTAAAGTTGCTCATGAGAAAGTGAATGAGATTATTAAAATGCATGAGACTAATAAATTGGACTCAGAAAATGCAGTTAAATCATATATAAGCATACTCTCAGAGTTATTGAATTCAGTGCAGGAACTTTCAAAATATCAAAAGACATCAAGGGCAGTCCTGCTTAAAACTATGCTTGAAGTAGTACAGGCTGCACTGCATACTCCTAATTTAACTTTAGAAAATCAGCTTATGCTTGAGATGTACAAAGAAAATATACAAACAGCACTTGAAGTTTTAATTAGTTCCTCTCCTTCAATTGTAGTTGATTTAGGATTGGCAGATGCTGAAGCAGAGAAAACAATGAGTGATATAAGAAAATTAATTAATGATTACTTCATCTCAGAAACTGAGTTTGATAGAGAGAGTAAAGTTATATCTATTCTTAGTCTTATTAAACAACAGTTAGAAAGAGATGATTTACCTGAAAAGTACAGATCTTATTTTGAGAATGTTAAAGAAGATATAGAATATATCGGTAGTCTTGAAACAACAAATCCTTATTTGTTTATATCTGACGACTCTGACATAAGTGAAACTACTGGAGCTCAAAAAGAAGGAATGTCTGAGGAAGCAGACCTACCTGCACCTTCAGAAGATTCACTACCCGATGAAGTTAAACCAGAACCAGCAAGTATACCTTCTACTGCAATTCCAGTAGGCAAACCTGCTGCTCCTAATGCAGACGAGAAACCAGAGATAAAACGGGTAAAAAAGCCAGCAAAAATTACTGCTCCTAAAGTTACTCCTAAGGCTGTTCCAAAAGGATCAGGGGGAGTTGATCCAGGCGCATCATCTAGACCAAAAGCTGCTCCTAAAGGATCAGGGAGAGTTGATCCAGGCGCATCATCTAGACCAAAAACTGTTCCAAAAGGATCAGGGGGAATTGATCCAGGTGCGCAGTTGGATTTAGAAAAAGAGAAAGAGTTAGAAGGTGAATCTTATCAACCAAGTGAATTAGCTCAAGCAGATGATAGCGAGAATTATTATCCAGAATTATTAAGTCCAACGCAGAAAAAAATAGTTGGAGGTTTAACTGCAGCAGGAATTATTGGATCTATATTGACTAGTGCTGGAACTGCAGCAGCAAGTACACTAAGTACAACAGGGACAGCAGTAATTTCTGCAAAAGGAATTACAGGAACAATAACTGCAGTCTTAGGCACGGGAGTATTTGCAGCTATAACAGCTAATCCGTTGACATGGGTTGCTGTTGGTGGAGGGTTAGTGTTATGGTATTTTGCATCAAGAGAAAAATACAGAATAGAATTTACCAAAGGCCTTGAAGCTGACAAAGGTCCGCCTGTAATTCCGCCTAGAAAAGGATTTCTAGGCTTGCTGGATAAAACAGTTGATAATTCTCGTCAGTTATGGCAGGTCCTGCCGTGGTATGGCAGGATAGGGTATGGATTATTTCTTGCTGTTACCTTCCCTATTCCAGGATGGAGTGTTTTTATTCCTTTAATTTCAGCATGGATTGTTACTAAATTAGATTCTCAGCAGAATATAGAGGATGCAATATCTAAAACATCTCCAGAAACAGAACCTGAATCAAAAATAAGTATTATTAATTATCTTGGTTTATTGCTTGATATTGCAAAAGCATCTCTAGGTGGTTCAACTGCTTTCAGATTTGCACGTAATAAAATAAACCCTGTTTACAGATCTGTATTTGCTCGTCAGCGGTCATTAGAAGATTCTCTTGAAGGAACTGAATATACATTTGTTAAATGGATTGAAACAGAAACATTTACACAGCGTTATTATGGTTTAGGAACTAAAGCTTCATATCAAAATGGTCTGCCTGTTGTAGAACGAAATGGTAAAAGATATGTTGTCAAGCCTGTTGTAGATGAAAAATATCTTGCACGAAGTCAGAGTAGCGAAATAAAATCTGAGTATGATTTATCTACATTGAAAGGTTATTATGATCAGGGTAAAAGAGAAGTGATAGGAAATGCAATTATTACTGCGTTCATTAAACGAGCAAAAGAAAGACGAATTATTCTTAACGTCCAGGAAAAAGATGTTTTATTGGATGAAATAGCAGGTGAACAGGTATTATTAACAGAATATGTAGAAGATGCTAAAGAGATGACACCAAGTATGCTGTTAAAATTACCTAGTCTTGATTTGTCATTCTTGGAGTATATTCATCTAGTTTTGAGAAATAATGATGCAAAAGCACAAAATCATTTAGTAGCTGCATCATCAGGAAAAATAGTACCAATTGATCTTAGTTTTGCTTTTTCAGATATATACGGAACAACTATAGATAATCAGCTGTATCAATTATTTCCTTGGCAGAGAAAAGATACTTTGAGGCCTGAACATGTTAATACGTTTAATGAGATAATGAGGGAAGTTATAGATGAGGATTTAGATGATATCCTTGAGATAGAATTTAATGTTGATAAACGGGCAATAATAAAAAGAGCATTAGTTAATTATCTTGAGAGTGAAAATGGATTGCAGAAAGATATACATTCACCGGTAAGAGGTACTCAAAAGCCTGCAGCAAGTTCAGAGATTGTTGCAGAGTTTAGCGAAGTGTTAGATAGGGAAATATCTGAAGTTTTAGAAACTGCTGAAAGTGCAAATTCAGGTACTTCATGGACGTTAAGCGAAGCTGACGCTGTTGTTATACCTGCGCTTGTTTCTAGTCTACATTCAAGGATTATTAAAAACGCTGTAACAACTGGAACAACAGCAGAAAAAGAAACAACAGGAACAGCAGGAGTAGTTGAGGTATATTTAACTGATGCAGAATTAGAAGTACTTGGTTTTGATGAAATAGCTCCTGAGGATTTTGCAGTTATGCTTGAAGGAGAATTGACTGTTTCAGGTTCAGTTTCTCAATCAGGTAGTTTGTTAGATGCGCTTGCTGCTGATGTTGGAGAGCGTGCTATTGGAGATGATTCTGGAAAAATTTCTTCAGGAAAAGTTAATGCAGAGTGCAAATCAGGAAGCGAGGATTGTGCAATTACAGGGGCATCTGAAGGTGATGTTGAGGAAGGTTTAGAAAGACTTGTTGAAAGAGAAACTCAAGGACAATCTCAACAACAAGCAGGTGTTCAGAAACCTAGCAAGGTTTTACTCTACAACAAAAGACCTGAGCAGAATATTGTTGCTCTTGATTCTGTTATAGGTGAAGAATTGAGACAAGCATTAGAGTATAATGATGTTGCTAAACAAAAGGGATATACACAAACACTTGCAGACATTGTTAGGCTGCTTGATGAAGAAGATGAGATTAGTGAAATAGGATTGCGTGAATATTTGCATCAACAGAATATTGTTGGATCATACAATGATGCTATTGTTGATGCATTGCAAAAAACAGGGCAGTTGTATTATTTGGATTCACATTTGAATCAAGTTTTAGGGGAATTGGGTTTTGATGAGCTTGCAATCAGATTTAAAGATATATCTCCAAGAACATTTTCTATTTTAATCTCCGCAGAACCAAATGAACGGCTTTCTGTGTTGCAACATGCAGGTTATAATGATAAGGTGATAATAACTAGAATGTATTCAGAAGTAGATTTATCTTCACAATCACAAGAAAATGCAAGACGATCTATTCTAACTCAGCATCAGGCTGAGAATATAGGTTCTGATGTGTTGTCATCAACAGATTTGGAAACACATGTTCAAGTCGGAATTCCTAGAAGAACTAATTATTTAGTGGGATATGTTAAAGACGATCAGCAATACGTTCTGGAAAGTGCAACATATTACAGAGGAGAGTATCTCGTAACACAGTCAGGTGTCAAAATACCTTTCTCTGATATTATTTATGCGCAGCCCCGGGGAAAAATAACATTGTTTGACTCAGTTAAAGAACAAATAGAGCCTTATGTAAGATTGATAACCCTTATGCTTTTTGTTCTCAGCATAGGTTTAATGATAACATTAAGTTATATGAGGTCGTCGCAATCTGCTCAGGATTTGCTTCAATCAAGGATTCAAGATTCATCTTCAGATACAAGCTTAAGCATTGGAGAACCAATTATAGGACCTCCTGAATCGTTGTTGTCAGTTGATACACAAATGGAAATTGATTTGGAGTTGGAGCGTTTCAGAAGCTTAATCAGAACAGAATATCAAATTGATTTTACCTTCTCACCAAGTAGTATGGCTCGTGGAGTTTCAGGAACACTTTTAAGTAAACAGCAGCAGCTTGACTTTTTCCGTTCTTTGGCTGGTAACTCAGATTTCTTCCCTCCAGGTTATTTTTCAGTTTTTGCAGATGAAATAATTGTGCTTAATGATCTCAAAGATGGTAAAGCTCCAGTTGGTGGGCTTCAGGATGGAAGAACATTGTATTTAGATGCTGAAGAATCAATACTCACTACTTTAGTTCATGAAACAGGTCATGGACACGATAATGTTGTTGATCCATTATCTGCAACATCTTCA
>JAGVYP010000022.1:0-3280 GCA_018303205.1 Candidatus Woesearchaeota archaeon | reverse complement strand
TAATCCAACGTTATATTATTCAGGTGATGCTGCTCTTATTTCAGGAGCTCCAGCACAGGAATACTTATTTTCATTTTTCAGAAAAATAACATCACTTAAAAATCTTCAAGCTGGATATTTTGTAGTGTATGATCTTCATCCTGATGGAAGTTTTTCAACAGAGAAAGTAATATACAGCATTGACAAAAATGGCAGGCTGACAAAATATCCATTCTCTCAGAAAAAAATAAAGTCTGCTCAGAAACATGCAAAACAGAAATCAGTTGGATTTTTTGATTTCATTGATGATCCGCAAAAACAAGCAACCTTGGCAGAAAAAGTTGCAGATTATTTGAAAACAGAAAGAGATGAAACAGTCAAAAGATATTCACTTATTGATGATTTATTTTTAGATTCAACAGGATTCAGAGATGAAGGATATTTGCAGTCATGGCCTTATGGCAGTCCTTCAAGGTTATTTGTAGAAGAACGATTAGATATGTTTTTTAGGTCGTATGGCAGAACTAATATTCATGAACACAGAACTACAACTGAAGAATCATTGATACTAAACACCTATTTGTCAACATTGCGAGGATTAAAATACCCTGTTTTAGGACGGCAGTTAGAGTATGTCAAAGAAGTGTATCACCGAGCTACTTCAGGTTATTTGGATGAACAGTCATTCAGAGAAAAAGCAATAGAGGATGCATACAATGTTGTTCCAGATTTAATGGAAAGCCTGGAGGGAGAAGAACCTGAGATAATCTATGCAAAAATAACTTCTCCAGAAATTTATATTCAAAGTCTTGTTGATTCATTAAGCCATTCTGATAAAGAAGTTAGAAATAATGCAGTCGTGATGTTAGGTATGTTAATGGAAACAGGAGATAATTATGGCATTGATGTTGTTGATGAGCTGCTGTTTTTGTTAGAGCATGAATCAGAGATTAGTATAAAAAATCAAATGATAATAGCGTTGGGAAGAATTGGAAGTTCAAAAGCAGTTTCTAAAATTGCATCATATCTTGCAAATGAGCAGCATAGAACATCTGCAGCATTAGCGTTAGGCTATATAGGTGATAAAGATGCAATACCGCTATTATTATCAACAGTGCATGATCCTATTGATATTAATGATCAAAAAATTATATATGCCTATGCATTTGCCTTGGCAAGGATGCCCTATGGATCAGGAACTTCTGCACAAGAAAAAGAAATACAAGGCATACTTGCTCTGTTTGATAAAAAGTTTAATTATGATCTGGCAACATTAAGGCAGTTTGATATTCATCCTGATGCTTTAATGTCTTATCATCCAAAACTGACTATGGATCAAAGAAGAAAACTGCTTTTTGATCATGGCATTCAGGGTTATGATACTATTGAGTATCCTAACTCTTTCTCTGGAGAGGATATTGTTGATGATCTATTGTACAAGCGTGCAGAAGTTCCTCTGCCAGTAGGGAAGCTACCTTATGGAACTTCAATAATTAAAGATGCAGTAACGACAACACCAAGCGGTAGTGTAGAAATAAAATTAACTGACGATGAGCTTAAGGTATTGGGATTAAAAGATAAAACAACATCGCAATTGGAGCTGGAGTTTGAAAAAGCTCTTGATATTGATCCTGTATTAGAAAAGAGGTTAACTAGTGAAGAGAATTGCAGAGCTGGAAGCTTTTTATGTACTTATACTTCAGCAAGTGGAGTTGTAGAAGAGGATGCAGAAGAATCAGTTCTTACAATTGTTAGAGAGGGGGGGTATGAAGAAGATGCAACATCTAAGGGGAGGGTTACTATACACCTTCCAAAAACATTCTTTATTCGAGATCCCAAAGTTGAATTTGGATTGAACGATGAAGAGACCGTAGTATTCAGAGAGTTAGAAACTAAGTTAGGATCACTATTGCAGTCACGCTATTCAGGTCAGAATAATGGTCCATTCCAATATTTAATTGTGTTGCATGGACTAACAAAGCAGTTTAATAATCCAGATGGAATGTATAAAATTCTTAAAGCAAATGACTTTAGTGATGAAGAAATAAATCTCTTATTCACTGAACTAATGTCATTGCCAACATTTAATGAAAATTTACGCAAGCAGAATTCAGAAAGGTTAAGCACAATGCCTATTAAACAGTTGGCAGGTTTAGTAGTTTATCATTTTCGATTAAATAATAAATCAGAACTTTATACTATGCTAACATCTTCGCCATTTTCAAGAGAACAGTTTTTCACTGATCACTCAGTAGAACCTGTATCTCTTTATTTAGAGATGAAACAACCTTTCATTAGTTCTATAACTGATTTTATGATGTCATCATGGTATATTCCAGAAGGAGTTCGTGAAATGACTGAGTTCAGTCCTGTATCTATTGTGTTTGCTAGGGATGATTTAAGGTCTACCAACACAGTTAGTAAACTGAAAATGGGAGGAATTTATACTATCAGTTATCTACAAGACACAACTGTTTATTCATTAAACGATCAATCTAAAGTTACTGCTACAGATAGACTGAGAGAGGAAAGAGTTTATTATTATGGGGGGCAGGAATTTGTGACAGAGAGTGGACGAAAAATTCCATTCTCAAAAATAATGCATGGTCAGTTTGTTGAAAAAGCTCCTTTTTTCAGCAGAATGTTCGATACAAACAACCCTAAATCAGTCATGTCTGTGTTCTTTGGCAAGGTTGTGTTATTTTTAGGAATGTTAATCACTGTAATAGGGCTTTCACTTGAAATTGGATCTCGTTTTAATACTATATTTAATGTTATTTCTGATTCTGTTAATAATCTTTCAGGGTACATTGTTGAATCCATTTATCCAACAGTGGAGTTAAAAACTGAGACAGGATTAGTTATACAATTTCCTTCACATTTTCCTAATGATGTTAAAGGAGAGCGTTTAACAGATGAAGAACAGTCAAAAGCATTATCTCTTCTGCAGAAAGTTATGGCAAAATATCCACGATATTTTGTAGAGGTTCATGTTGACCGAATAATTGTTGGAAAAAATATAGTTCTCAATGGCAAACCAGTTGGAGGCTTTCAAAACGGCAGGGAATTTTATGTAAGTTATGATTCTTTACTTGATCAATCTAATATTATTTATGATGTGTTTGACCACGAGCTAAATCATGCTGTTATCAGGGAGAGGGAAGCATCATTGTATGTTCAAGAGGATGGTTCACTAGTTAAAGATAAATGGACCCATACTAATCCTGATGCAACAGAGAGTTATCTTAGTTCATGGCCTTATGGAGGTTATGGAGGTATTTTTATTGACGAGCAACGTCAT
>JAGVYP010000031.1 GCA_018303205.1 Candidatus Woesearchaeota archaeon | reverse complement strand
CTTATGCTTCGTATTTGCCATAGCATCACACACGACAGCACACAACAATGCTTCAATAGAACCCAATAACGCAATGGTAAACGCTGCAGGAAGCACATTTTTTATGAGGGGAAAATCAAAAGAGGGCCAAGAAAAAGGAGGAAGCCCTGTAGGAATCATTCCTACCTGAGGAATATCCCATCCCCACCAAAATACAGCAGTTGTTGACAGGATCAATGCAATCATCGACGCAGGAACATTTTTCAAAAAAGAAAACTTCATAAAGATCTTGGGAAGAAACATCAAACATCCTATAGTAAACAGAGCGATACCGATCGCAATAGGATCACTTTCTTGGATATGCTCAAAAATCACAAAAAAAGTTTCCCACACATGTTCCTGAGGAGCAAGAGAAAGACCAAGACCATTTGCAATCTGACCAATAAAAATGATAACACCAATACCCGCAGTAAAACCCGTAACCACAGGAACAGGAATATACTTTACCACAATTCCCAATCGTAATACTCCAAATAAAATCTGAAAAAGACCAGCAAGAAAACCCGCAAGAAATAAACCTTCCATACCAAATTTATGCACGGTAGACAAGATAATAACCGTCATAGCACCTGTCGGTCCTGTAATGCTAAACGTTGAACCTCCCAAAAAAGAACCTAACATTCCCGCAATAATCGCAGTGTACAAACCCATAATAGGTTCAACACCAGACGCTATCGCAAAAGCAATCGCCAAAGGCAACGCGACAATTGCCGTAATAAAACCCGCTTTCAAATCATAGATAAAAAAATTCTTAAAATACTGTTTTACCTGTTGCTGCATGACTCTAGCCCTTTCTTTCTCTTCTTTAAATACTTTATCCTGTGTTTTTATGTCCGAAAATCTTCCGATTTTTTGTTGTAAGCACATATAAAGACTAAAGTAATCATTTGTTCATGGTTAAATATTATTTTGATGCATGTATCTGGTTAGATCTCTTGGAAGATCGAAATGAATCTTTGTTGCCAAGGGGAGACTATGCTTGGAACCTTTTCAAAAAAATTCTAAAAGAAGAAGGTATCATTATCTACTCAGACATGATTATCGAAGAACTCACGCAAGGGTATGGATATCCTTTCTACAAAATAGAACCTCTCTTTCAAATGTTTAAAAGAATACTCTGCCATATTGATACTACTGATGAATATGTAAGGAAAGCAAAAGATCTCAGTTCAAAAAGAAACATTCCTTATGGGGACGCATTACATGCCATTTTAGCAAGAAAACATCAGGCAGAATTTATAACACGGGACCATGATTTTGAAAAAATAACAGATATCATCATAGCAAAAAAACCAGAAGATATTACCTAAACTTTTTTTCTATCGCTCTAAACGCTCTTTCTCGAGCAGCATGCAATGCTTCATCTGTTGTTGGCGTCTTTCTTCTAAACGTGCCTCTTATAGAAGCCATTTTTTGCAGTAATTCTTCTTTTTCCTTTTCGGTTAACGGATTTCTTTCCAGTTCTATGAGCTTATCTCTTACAGCATCTCTTAAAAACTCTGTTCTCGTACTGTAACGATGTTTTTTGAGATTTCTATCTATCTCTTTGAGAATGCTTTCATCAAGCTTTATACTCACGGTTTCCATGGTAGTACTATGTAGTACATAGTATTATTTAAATGTTTTGGTGAAATGGGCGGAAGAATTACGGAAACTATTATTATCTTGTCAAAATTTAAGAGAAAATAAAAGATTGGTCGTTTCAAAACTTAATTTTATATAGTATTGCAATATCCTTCCTTTTATGTCACAAATTTTAATAGTTTCAGAACATGCACCCAAACCATTGGGTCCTTATGCTCATGCTGTGTTAGAATCTTGGAAGTATAGGCTGCATATTTCTGGCCAAAGTGGCAGAGACCCAAAAACGGGAAAACTTGCAGAAGGCATTGAAGCACAAACAGAACAAACATTGAATAATATAGAAACTCTTTTAGGTGAAGTACAATGGAATTGGAATCACGTGATCTGTATAAGGGCTTATTTAACAGACATGAGTCATTATGAACTTGTTAATGGTGTTTATCAAAGAAGATTTCAAAAACGTTTTCCAGCGCGAGCTGCTCTTGGTGTAGTTGCATTACCAGGAGGAGCTCTCATTGAAATGAAATGCGAAGCAGGAGGAAATACTTTACCAGAACAATATATACCAATGCTTTTGAAAGCTGATTAAAATAAAATTAACATATCAAATCATAAGAAAAAATAAACTTAAGAAAATACGTTCTTACGCTCCTAACTGTGCTTCTGTTAAGCCTTTTCTTTTGACAATTTGATCTCTAATCTTAGGCTGTAACTCAGAAGGAAGCTTTTCAAATGCTTGATCCATTAAAGAAGAGGTTCCTCTTCCATTGGTTGCAGAGCGCAAATCAGAAGCCCAACCAATCATTTCATTGACTGGCATTTTTACTTTTAACGTTGTTTCTCCTTCTTCTTCAGTAATAATATCTAACAGTTGTCCGCGTTTTGCAGCAGCGAGCTTAGATAAGGTTCCCATGAAATCAGAAGGTGCTTCTATCAAAATAACTTGCAACGGTTCATAAATAACCGGAGCTCCGGTCATCATTGCTCCACGAATACCTTCACGAATAGCAGGATAGGTCTGCGCAGGTCCTCTATGAATAGCGTCTTCGTGCAATTTCATATCCGTAAGAGTAACGATTACATTAATACACGGTTCTCTTGCAAGAGGGCCATGTTTCATCACGTCTTCAAACATGTCAAGGATCATCTCAATAACCTCAATCATGTGCACTTGTCCTCTTGTTCTATCAATAAAAATATTACCTTCAAAAATATCTTTGACTTTCTCAGCATCATCACTATCCATTCCTGCTGTCATCAATGCCTTCCGCAATTCTATATTTTTCTTTTTCACTCTTCCTTCAGGAATCATGTCATCCTTCATTGCTTGCTTGAGTTGTTCAGGAACAGGCTCGACAACAAAATAATACTTGTTATGTTTATTAGGAGATTTTCCTTCCACTTCTATAGACTTTTTTGTAATCGATTCACGATACACCACAATAGGAGCAGACGTAATGATCTCAACTCCTTTTTCTGTCTTAATCCTATTTTCAACAATTTCCAAATGCAATTCTCCCATCCCACTCATCAGAATCTCTTTGGTCTCATCATTAATTTCAATTTTAATAGAAGGATCTTCTTTCCCCACTTTTTGGAGTACTTCCACAACTTTGGGCAAATCCTGAATTTTTGCAGGCTTCACTGCTTTGGTAATCACAGGCTCAAAAATATGTCTTAACTCTTCAAAAGGCTGCTCAGGTTCTAAGGTAATGGTTTCTCCTGCATTTCCAATAACCCCAGAAATAGCAAGTACATTTCCCGCAGGCAAGGACTCCAGAGAATCAGGTTTAATCCCATTGTAAATGTACACTTGTTGAATGCGCTGTCGTTGCTTATTCAAGTTCAAATAGACTTCCTGACCTTGCTGAATCGTTCCTGAAAATAATCTTCCTGCAGAAAGCTCTTTTCCAGAACGAGGATCAATGACCACTCTGGTAATCACAAACGCAAGTTTTCCATTTCTATCACAATTCAACAAGCTTTGCCCCAATTCGCTTTCTAACTCACCCCGCCAGATTTTAGGAATACGATACTTCTGCGCTTCCAAAGGAGTAGGATGATGCGTAATAACCATATCAAGAATAACCTCAAATAAAGCAGCATTCTCCCAAACCCACTTTTTCCTTGTCTCTTCATCCATCTCATAAATTTTCATAATATCATTAAACTTGACACCTTTCTTCTGCATAAAAGGAAATGACAATGCCCAGTTATCGCGAGCAGAACCAAACGCTACAGAACCTGCCATAATATCCACTTTCCACTTTTCTTTATACTCAGGCTCTGCAATTCTTTCAATCAATTTATTAAAAGCATTAATCGTTTTAAGAAAACGTTCCTGAATTTTTTCTGGAGGCAACTTCATTTCTTTGATTAATCGATCTACTTTGTTAATGAACAGAATGGGTTTAACTCTTTCTCGCAATGCCTGCTTTAACACGGTTTCTGTCTGAGGCATGATCCCTTCACTAGCACAAACAAGCACAATAGTTCCATCAATAGCTCTCATTGCTCTGGTTACATTTCCGCCAAAATCAATGTGGCCAGGAGTGTCAATCAAATTAATAAGATACTCATTATCTTTATACTCATGCACCATGGAAACATTTGCAGCATCAACCGTCATTAAACGTTCTTGTTCATCCTTATGTTGCCAAGTGGTCATTCCTTGATCCAAATTACCTGCATATTTTGAAGCCATCTGACCAGCAGCAGCCATGAGATTGTCTGTGAAAGCCGTATTATGAATGACCATACCCTCAGCAATAAAATTTTTGTGATCCGGAACAGAAAAATCATAGACGATAGATTCATAGTCCTGCTCTAAAGAAATAACTTCAACAAATGTAAGATCTCCTGTAGTTAATTTCCCAAACCAATGCGTTTCTAATTGAAGGTCTTTAAATCTTTGTTGTAATTTTAAAACCGTATCAACAGTTGGAGTTAAGATTCCCTTCTCATATTTGTAATAATGATGATCAATAGATGCCTGAGGTATCTTTCTTACCTTAATTAATTTCTCGTTTGATAAAGGAATAGTATCAATGACTTGGCTTCCTTGCACTTTTTCTGTTAATCTTTCTGATTTTATTCTTTTCTCCTGCATACCAAATCCAATATTTTTTTCAAACTCGCGTGCAGCTATGCCTGAGATATAAAGGGTATCCTTCTGGAGAATACTTGGGCATGAGAACCGTAATAATAAAAGCTGTACATCTTTTAACATCTGCGGACTTGCTGAAGTGATAGAAACAGCCCCTCTCGCTTTTTCCACAGTACCATCACAATCAAAATATGCTCTTAAAAATTGCGCGGTTATGACTTTTTTGTTTTAAAGGATAATCAAAAAGAGCATGTAACATATACATGAGTGTTGTATTGGTAATCAAGTAAGGCGTTCTTTCTCGAGGAAGCATAAAAATTTCCTTTATACCAAGATCGTTACAAATCTTTACGCATTTATCTTTCAATTCTTCTTTACCCACAACAAACTTCATACCACTTCCATCACCAAAGAAAAGCCCTGCAAGATAAAAAAATTCTTCAAAATTTTGAGGAAGATGCATTGATTTAGTGCTTTTAGTTGATTTTCGAAAAGAGACATATTCAATCTGATCGTAGATGTTTTCTTTTTTTATATTAAAATCATTGCATAGTTTCAAAAGATCTTGTAGTGCATAACGATGTTTCCATATCCCATGGTAGAATGATTTTTTATTTATGTTTGGACTTATTTTTTCATATATTTGAGGTAATCCTTTTTCAAGAATACGATCTTTTATCCTCATACCAAACAGATTCTTCAATTTCACATAACAAGGTTGTGATACTAGTTTTGACAATATTTCTTCCTTAAGAGTGTCTTTTTCATCGATCTCAATTTTTCTTGCACAAATAACTCTATCTCCTAATCTTAGTTCTTGTGCTTCTTTTTCTATAAATTGCATGTCTTCAAGAACCAGATAGCGATGCTCGGGTGTTGTAGTGACTGAAGCACCATTTCTTAACGTTGCTTTGATGACATTACCGCCTTTTAATTTCCAAGCATGACTTATTTTCTTCTTTTCAATCTTTCCTGCATTTTTATTTAATGAAAAAACTTCAAGATCACATTGAGAAACATCATATACTATTTCTTCTTCATTTTCTTGTACCTTTATTCCTTGCTGACTTGCTTTTTCATAAAGATGTTCTGCAGTGATAACCTCTCCGTGCGTCAAAAGTAATCGTGTTTTTGGAGCAACACACTTGCCGTGATGTATATGTGCACTGGTACAAATATTTCTAATAAATTCAGGTCTTGCAGCGATGCGCATAACGCGCTCAGTCATCTTTTCATCAGCAGCCATCATCGTCACCTTTTTCTTTTTTCATCAGGGGCAAGAAGCAGTTCAAAATCAATCTTGTCATATTCGAGAACTTCCTCTTTCTTAAAGAAGCGCTTAATTTCCTGTCGTGCTGTTTCTTTTGAATCAGAAGCATGAACTACATTACTTTGCACACTTAACGCATAATCTCCTCTTATGGTTCCTGCAGGAGCTTGGCTTGCTTTGGTTGGTCCGCACATCAAACGCGCAATTTCCACAGCTTCAAAACCTTCCACCACCATAATAACCGTTGGAGAAGCTTGCATAAACTTTTTTACTCCCGGAAAAAAAGGTTTATCTTTGATATGAGCATAATGCTCTTCGAGAAGACTATCTTTGAGATGCATCATCTTCATCGCAACAATTTTTAATCCTTTTCTCTCAAAACGATGAACAATTTCTCCTAACAATCCACGATTTATCGCATCAGGTTTTATGAGAATCAAAGTTTGTTCTATCATGATTTCTCCTTAGCTTTTCCTTTTTTTACACGCTGTGCAGTAAATGTCCAACGAGTTTCTCTTGGCTTACGCAGTAACGTATTCATATTTTTTTCACATTTCAAAGAACAAAAATAGAGAATTTTCCCATCTTTCTGCACAAACATCTTTCCGGTTCCCTTAGGAATTTTTGATTCGCAAAATGAACAAGTAGCCATTATCCGTTTCCTCCTCTTCCTGCCTTATTCAGAGGGCGTGCTTCAATTTCTGTTTCTCTCAACATCAGAACATCTTTTAATTGTATAGGACCTTTCACGTTTCTTCTCAAAATCTTATCTTTGTCCCGTCCTTCAAGAACCCTGCATCGCACTTGTACAGCTTCTCCTCTTGAACCAGTTCTTCCAATAACTTCCTCAACCATTGCAGGAACTGCAGGAGAAAATGTAACACTGCCCTTTTGAGCAGTTTGTTCTTCTTTTTTCTGTGGCTTAGGATTTTCTGCCATACTTACCTCAAAGCTTCAAGAAGCTTCTTTGCTTCTCCTTCTTCAATAACAGCAACAGCTCCTGTTCCCACGGTTAAGCCAGCAGCAGCTCCGAGTTCTTCTTTACTTTTTACTTCAAAGAAAGGAATGCGTTTTTCTTTACAAAGCATAGGCAAGTGCATGACAATTTCCGGAGGAGAAACATCTTTTGCAACTGCTACCAATTTAGCAGTTCCCCTCTCAATTGCTTTGGTTACCTCATTCGTTCCCTTTTTGAGTTTTCCTGTAGCTTTGCTCACTTCAATAATTTCCAAAACTTTTTCGTCATCAGCCATTATTCTCATCTCCTGAGGCTGCCAAGAAAAGCGAACCTCACTCACCTGCACCTGCAGGGTCATCATTTCATTGGTATATCATAAGGGGATTTTAAGGGGTTTATAAAGGTTGCGGTGGTTTTTTCTGTTTTTTGAGAGCTCAATTTCTCTACCACCATCTTTTTAAATGAGTTTGAATTCCAAGTATCTTATGAGGGGGAAAATTGTTTTTGTTGGAATTTTCTTAATGCTTCTTGTTATATATTCTGTTTATGCTGCAAATTTAACTACATCTTTAAAAGTGTCCTCTATAGGAACGGTAATTACTACGACAAATGTTTCGAATAGTACCTAAGAACAGTACGCTGCTTTGTTTACTGCATTATCATTCGTGAATGGAACTTCTTCATCATCCACTCCTCCTTTATCATCACCTTTAGCAGCTGCACCTCCTGGACCTGATGTGGACGTATACAAAACAACAAACATGACTAATGTTACACAAGGTAGTCAAGTATATTATCGTATACTTCTTGATAATGTGGGTAATGGAGACGCAATAGATATTACAATTGCAGATCTGTTACCGCCATATACAAGTTATAATAGTTCATCACCTCCTGCAGGGTTTTATAATGCTACAGCTGTAGCTTGGTTCGTTCCTATTTTACCAAGAAGAACTGCAGGGTACATTGACCTTTTTTTAGATGTATCACCCAATGCAACTATTGGTTTTGATTTGATTAATGTAGTTGGCATTAGCTACGATGTTTCTGGTGTACCCGTAACGAGATTTGCTATTGCACCACCTATCACTGTACTATCAAATATAACTCCACCTCCCCCGCCTCCGCCACCTCCACCAGGTTTTATGCTCAATAAAACTACAAACATGACCACAGTTAGGCAAGGTGGTCAAGTGACTTATCAAATTCTTCTTAATTTTACTACAAGCTTTGGGATTGATATAGTAGCAGTAGATACTTTACCCCCTTCCACAAGTTATAATCGTTCAGAACCAGCTGCGTTATCATTTAATGCAACTCATGTGGTATTTCCGACGATATTTTTTATGAGTCCAGGAGAAACTCTGCTTATGAATTTAACACTCGATGTACACAGAAATGCAACGATCAATGCGTCATTAATCAATGAGGTAAATGTGAGTTTTAACAATGGACTAGCTAATGTTTCTGCAATTGCATATACTACTCTTCAACCTATTACAGTACTACCTCATCTGAGACCAAATCTCCTTCTATCAAAAGTAACCAGTATGTCAGAAACGAGACAAGGAGGTATTGTTGATTATCAAATCAGACTTACTAACATCGGTCAAGACGCAACAAATGTTGTAGTCACTGATATTTTTCCACAGGGTACTCGTTATGGAGGATCGTCACCATTCTCTTATAATTACAATGATACTCAAGCAGAAATCATAATACCTTTTATTCCGATTGCAAGTGTTTACGAAATTAATATTTCTTTGAAAGTAACACCTAATGCAACGCCGGGTTCATCTCTTATTAATAATGCACGTGTTCTCTATTACAATGGAACAGAAGATGTTACCAAAACCGCAAATAGTAGTGGGCAACCCATTTTTATAGCTCCTACTCCATTTCCTCCAGCGCCTTCTTATGCTCTAACATGCGGTGATTGTGATGGAAGTGGATTTGTTGATGTTTTAGATTCGTATAAGGCAGCAAAATATGCTGTGGGTTCAGCTACTTTAGACGATTCTCAGTTTAGAGCTTGTAATGTCCAAGGTGCCAGAGGAAGTCGTTATAATCCTTATGCAGATGTGACTACACTTGATGCGCTAACTATCGCACAATATGTGGTGGGAAGAATTCCAAGCCTCACCTGTGCTGAAGAAGAAAAAGTTGTATTCTATAGTCAACGTGAACCATCGCACTCTGAAATTTATACTATGAACAAAGACGGTACTAATGAACAACCTGTTCGATTTAATGGAAGTCTACAAAGTACGGATAGTCATCCATCACTTTCTCCAGATGGTCAATGGATTGTTTTTCAAACTGACAGGGATGCAGCAACTCCATTTTATCCTGATACCATTTATCGTGTTCCCACGAATAATACAGATCCAAATTACGAACCAGAACAATTAACAACATTGCCATTTCATGATACTAGTCCCGTATGGAGTCCTACAGGGGATGATATTGCATTTGTTTCCGAAAATCGTATACCTCAAGGAATATATGTTTTGGATTTGCGAACACGTGCTATTAATTTCGTAATCGCAGGCAATCAACCAGCGTGGAGTCCTGATGGAAGACAAATAGTCTATACAAAAGGATTTAATGGAATTTACAAAATAGATAAAGATGGAATGAATGACCAGGAATTAACACATATTCCTACGGAATATCTTACACCATTCCTTCCTAGATCTGAACGTCATCCTCATTGGGGAAGAAATGGAAAAATTACGTTTATAAGAAGCGATCCACGATGTTTACCTGCGGGTTGCAGAGATACCAATCAAGTTTGGATGATGGATAGTGACGGATCAGACCAACAACAAATAACCTATCTCGGAACTGGCGCTGATAATCCTGCATGGATGCGCGATTCTAACAGTATTTTATTCCATGGTGATCAGCAAGGAGGAGCTAATCTCTCCATCAGAAAAGTTGTTTCTTTTCCGGGTGGAATAGTAACTGAGCTTACTTCACAAGCTCCTTTATTTAGCACAGACAGAGATGCCATGCAATAAGAACTCAATTATTGTGTTGGCCACCAGTTTAGTATGGATGGGAGAGTATCATTTGTATATTGCAAAAGATTATTTCCAAATTCATCAATGCTATACATATTTGCAAAGTCGCCGCCAAAATATATGAGTCCATTTCTTCCCCAAAATTCATCTCCTATGTAAAGACCAGATGTAACTGGTGAAATAGAGGGAGCAATGAGGCGTGGATTACTACCATCAGAATCCATAATGTATACAAAACCTCCTGAAGTCAAGTTTCTCAATGTAAAAAGAATTCTGCTTCCATCTGGACTCCAGCTAGACCATTCATTGTCAAGACTGCTATTTGTTAATTGTATCACATTCGTGCCATCAGGATTCACTGTAAATATTTGAGTATGATCCCAATCTCCTGCAGGATCTAATTCGTACATTATTTTGTTTTCACGGGGGGACCACGTTGGCCAGTCTTCGTCGTCGACACTATTTGTTACTCTAACATCATTGCTTCCGTCGATGTTCATCGTATAAATTTCATAACGTCCGTCTTTATTTGAGCCATATGCGATTCTTGTTCCATTCGGAGACCATGTTGGAGCATAATCATATATATTATTGCCAAAGGTTATTTGGACATCGTTTTGACCATCAGAATCCATTACATAAATATGTGATGCATTATCAGTAGCATTATAAGGTCCATAGTAAGTATATGCTATCTTTGATCCGTCGGGAGATATTGTAAAATCATAATAGCTTGTCCAATCATCATTTTTTATTGAAACTTGATTGCTACCATCAGTATTCATTTTAATAATGGAAACATTTATACCTGTTCCATTAGGCCAAGGACCTAGAAATTCCCAGTGTTGAAAGAAAATGGGTGCTTCAACAATGCTCTGTATTGAAGACAATAAACCGGAAACGAACTGTGCAATTACTAAAGAATCTGCCACAGATATTTGAGCGCCCGGAACATCAGGGCCACCTAAAATGCCTTCTACATTACACGCTCTGAACTGCATCTCATCCAAAGTTGCAAGACCTGCTGCAACTTGCGAAGCGAGATACGCATCTAATATCGTTACAAAGCAATCTCCATCACAGTCTCCTGAAATATATTGTAAACAGGGAGGAACAATAAATGACATTGGCGGAGTTGTGACAGCAGGAGTCATAGAAATTTGTTTTCTAGTCAATGCCTTCTTTGCATGAGGAGAGCCAGGAGGAGCTGTATAGGGCGGAAGCGAATATGATGGGGTGGATGTTGTTTTCAGAATTGGAGACACTGTAGGAGATGAAATCGTTTTAATTATAGAAGAAGTTGTCTTTACAGAGGATGCAGCATTCACAGAAATCAATACAATACTGAAAAGTACAAATAAAAGGATATACTTCTGTTTTGTCGTTGCTATCAAACCTCTCTGCTCTAAAAACGAATCAACTAGTATATTAACATTTCTATTCTATGGACTGAGATGGAACAGATCAAACACTTAATTCCTGGAGGATCTGACTCTAATTTTGACACTAACGGATTAGCTTGGTATAAGCAAGGAAATAAATTATTGGACGCAAGAGAAACTTCTACTACTCTTGATTTATACAGTATAGATATGGTCACTGGCCAAAAAACAAGGCTTACCACTTCCCAAAAAGACTGAGGAACATTTCAACAAAATCTTATTCGACAAAGCTTATATACTTAAGATAAAGATATTTTTTCATGGAACCATTCACGATTCTCATGCTCAGCTTAGCTTTTATCATGCTCTTCCTGGGTTCAATTACAGATTTCAAGACAAGAGAAGTTCCTGATTATCTTTCTTATGGCATGATGATCCTTGGCCTTGGATTACGTTGTTTGTACTCTCTTGTCACTACTGATTGGCATTACTTCTTTGAAGGAGTTGCAGGTTTTGTTCTCTTCTTTGCTCTTGGCGCACTCTTTTTTTATCTCGGACAATGGGGTGGAGGGGATAGCAAAGTGCTCATGGCGCTCGGCTCTTTATTAGGTGTTAATCTCAACGATGACCAAATCATGCTCAGCTTTCTTATCAACCTTCTTGCAGTAGGAAGTATCTACGGTCTATTGTGGAGCTTCCTAGCAGCAGTAAAAAAAGGAAAATCTTTTCTAACCTTTTTCAAACATGCTCTTTCTCAGAAAAAAATTGTTTTTTTCAGAATCCTTGCACTGATCATTAGCGTTATTCTTCTCCTCTTCTCCTTCTGGAGCAAAACCCCTGTTGCTCTTCTTCTCCTAGCTTTCCTGGTGATTTCCAGTACGTATCTTTATGTTTTTATGATCACACTGGATGCGCTTTGTTTCTATAAAATAGTACATCCTTCAAAACTTACTGAAGGAGACTGGATCAAAGAAGATATCAAAATAAGTAACAAGATTATTGTGAGTAAAACCAAGACAGGACTCAGCAAAGAAGATCTTACACTCTTACAACAATACGCGCGTAAAGGAAAAATAAAAAAGGTAACTATCAAAGAAGGCATGCCTTTTGTTCCCGCATTTCTCATTACACTTCTTCTCACACTCTGGACAGGAAATCTGCTTTATTTTTTTCTGTAATTTTGTCTTATCTCTTTTTAACACCTTGCTAGCAAGTTTTATTAAGGGAAATGTTTTATTTTCTTCATGTTTGGAATCCTCTGCTTTGGAGATAGCATTACTTTTGGAAGAGGAGAAACTCCTTCTTATGGATGGTGTGGTAGGCTTAAAGAATTTTTTGAAGCAAAAGATAAATATCATGCAGTATATAATCTCGGCATTCCTGGAAATACTTCCCAAGACCTTCTTCAACGTTTTGATATTGAATGCAAAGCAAGGATCAAACTAAAAAGACCTTCAGATCAGTATATCATTCTTATCGCTATGGGAAGTAATGATTGTAAATGGGACGGCATGCCAGAACAGAAAAATCCAAGAATGAAAGAAGAAACTTTTAGAAAAAATATGAGAACACTTCTCAAAAAGGCGAAAAGTTACCCTGCTCAATTAGGGTGTATAGGTCTTCCTCCTGTTGACGAAACAAGAACACTACCTTATGAAGAAACTTCTTTCACGAATAAAAGAGTTGCATTTTTCAATAAGATCGTCAAAGAATGCTGTTCCAAAGAAAAAGTTTTATTTTTAGACATGTTTAAGAAAATGCATAAGCGAAAGTATACCTTATTTTTAGAAGATGGTGTGCATCCTAATAAGGCAGGGTATGACTTTATGTATTCACAGATTAAAACCTGGCTTGAAAATGTCAAAAATTTTCCACTAGTCTCTGACTAGTAGCAGGAAGCCAATGGACTATACACAGTGAAAAATTTTTGAGCATGCTCAAATGTCAAAAATGCAATGCATTTTTGAGCACACTCAAAAATCTTACCGATTTTTGATGAACCACTTTTGATAGTGGCATGTCGCGACATGCCATCAATCTATGATTGGTGGTTTTTGACAAAAGAAACTGATCTGAACATCCAAAACTATTCTTTAGACAAATTTTTTCTTTTTTGTTATCCTCTTCAAAATTTTTTATGTTTATTTTACCTTTTTATTTTTCTCTTCTTTTTTTATAGTAGGTCGTCACGGAGGCTTACTGCTCGTTCCATCGCAACTCTTGCCAAAATCGAACTGCATGAATCGGCTGTTTTTTTGGCAATACTCCAAGGCAGGAGTGCTCATACCTAATTTAACTGATATTCAGCTCTCTTATTCTTTACAGAAAACCTCTTCTTTTTTTCCTCGTCAGGAGTAACCAAAAGATTTATATATGCTAATCCTGGAAGAAGTATAAGGCTAGACAGGGGTTCAGAAAAAGAGGTGCATCATGCGTTTATGGATGGTCTTATTCATTCTCTCTCTCCTTTTGGTAGTCCCTGTCTCTGCAAACTATGCAGTTTGGGTAGCAGATTCTTACAGGGGAGTAGCTAAGTTTTTTGTAGATGATACAGGAGTGCAGTACTTAGGAAGAAATATGGATGTGCGAAGACCTTACGCTGTTGCTGTTGACACTCACGGAAGAGTATGGGTTGCAGACTTGGCAAGTCAAACATTGCATCGTCTTGATCCTTCTTCTATGGACGAAGAATTTGTCATGGAAGGATTTAGTGCAGTAACCAAGATTGCTATTGACCCTCTAGATGATTCAGCTATTGTCATTGACCAAGGAAGGAATGAGGTTGCACGAGTAACTCCTGATGCGATTGTGCTCTGGAAAACAGAATTGAGCTTCCCTCTCTCTGTTGATGTTAATCCTGTCAATGGTGATATCTGGATAGGAGGAAGAGACAAGATTTACCAACTCGATCAAGCAGGTACTGTCGTCCAAGAATTTCGAGGCATGGTGAATAGGGCAGAAGATATTCAAGTAGATCCTGTCACAGGAGAAATCTGGATTGCAAACGTATGGCATTCTGAAATTTTACGCTTAGCTCCTGATGGCAAAGTGTTAAGCAGAACGCCTGTGCGAAGCCCAAAACAAATCGCACTCAATATTCCTTTTGGAGGAATTGCAGTACTTGACCAGCTCAATAGACAAGTTCACTTTATAGATGAGCGCGGAGTTTTGTTCAAAACCATCTCAGAAGGAATAGACTATCCTCATGCTATTGCTATTGACCCCCAACAGGGGCATTTATGGCTAGCTACCTCAACCAATGATCGGGGAACACTTAAAAGATATACTGTTGATGGAGGTGTAATGGTCCATAATATGGCAGGATTTTTTTATCCTCGTGATATCGCTTTTGATTTTAGTAAAAACTCAGCAGTTTCTAACACTTATTTTCCTACAGTAAAAGATTTATCAAGGCCACAAATACCGAGCAGAGTATCAACTCCTCTTTTTGAACCTGTAACCATCACTGAGTCAGATACAGGAGGGGATAAAGGTGTACTGAGAAGTTCTTTACGAGAATATATGAGAAGTCCTGCAAATCTCGCTGTATTTAAAGCATATGATTATCGTATAAATCCTTATCCACTCCATACTCCTCAAGATAGTGTTTCTGCAGCACTGTTCAACTATTGTCAGCAACTCCTCAGCAGAGGAAGAGAACCCTTCAGATATTCGCCCTACCAACAATTGGTAAGATCCCATGTTTTTATGGCAGAATGTGCATCACGCTATGAGGCTCTTGGTTTTTATGCAGGATTCCTTCCTTACGAAGAACCGTTCATTGACTTGAGAACCTTATCTCCTATTCCTAGTGTTCAGGAAATGCAAAAACAATCAGTAGCACCCTATCAAGGAGGTTGAATCTTATGAAAAAACTATTCATTACATTAATAAGCATGATGCTCATGCTTACGAGTATAGCGCAAGCAACATTTTGGGCAACAAGCGGAGTTCAAGGAGAACTTACCAACTTGAATGATGGAGGCACGGTAAATTTTGTCGTGCGAGACTTGG
This sequence comes from Candidatus Woesearchaeota archaeon, assembly GCA_018303205.1. GTDB lineage: Archaea > Nanobdellota > Nanobdellia > Woesearchaeales > JAGWAF01 > JAGVYP01. Next base: position 20,069 of record JAGVYP010000031.1, on the reverse strand, counting down.
ACAATCCTTCAAGCGTAACGGTTGATCCTCATACAGGAAATGCAATAGTACTCATTTCTGAAAATAAGGAACTCCTTATTGTGACACCTTCAGGTACCATTCCCGTACATGTTGGACCAGAATCTGTTTATAATCCAGACTTCTCATGGCCTTTAGATTCTACAGTAGATGCAGATGGAAACATCTGGGTTGCTGACGCAGAGGCTATAATAAAATTAGACAGTTTTGGAAGAGTCATTTTTAAAATTACAGGAGTAGATGGTATTCAATTTCCACGCTATGTTTCCTATAGTGAAAGAGACGATACTCTTGTTGCTGTAGGAAGATATGACCTTGTAAAATATGATCTTCTCGGAAAACCCTTGTACCGCATCTCTGGTTTCAAAAATCCAAAAGATATTGATATCTACCAGCCTACCGGTATGATTGCTGTAGCTGACACTGACAACAGTGTTGTCAAATTATTCTCCATGCAAGGCTATGTGCTTCAAAGTTATACTCTTGGAGTACGTCAACCGTATGCAACAGCTTTTGATAGCAACGGAAATCTTTGGGTTGTCAATACTCTTGATAGAAAGATTATGCAATTTAGTCCTTTTGGTCAACATCTCGAGAATGACATTATCAATTCTGAGATTGGTGTTCCCAAAGAGATTTTTGTAGATCATGCAACCAATGATCTTTTTGTTGTTGACAAAGAAGATCTTTGGAGACTTACTAAGGAAGGTAAAGTAAAATTAGTCATCACTTTTGATCAGCCTATTAGTGATATCGCACTTGATCTGGGAGCTTCTTCATCCTATATCCCCACAAGTCTTCCAGCGCCTTCTGTTTCAAGTACTTCCTACCAAGACATGAGGGCAAGCTCATCAGCAGTACAGCGCAGAGACATGAGTAGTATTCAAACACGTACTCCCCAGCAAGTACCTCCTTCAGAGGAAACAACGAGGGAAGAAACAAGATCAGCTCCTGTTTCAGCTCCTGATTATGCTGAAGAAGAAATGAATGAAGAAGTAACTCAATTGCGACAACAAGTAGCAGAGCAAAGACAAGTCATGAATGAAATCATAACAAAACAGCCAGTTGCACAAGAAGATAAGAACTCTGAAATCATTGCTGTCTTGGTTGTTACCTTCTTGATCTTGCTCGTGCTTGCATTCCTTGGCGGAATGATGCTGCGAAAGAAGAAGGAATAATTTCCTTATTTTTTTATCTTTTTTTTGTGATATTTTAGGTTGTCAAATCTTTTCTATAGAGCTATAACCATAACATTTTTTATAATACCTTTTCTTTTCTCTTCTTTATGAACAAAAAAATACTCTTCTTCCTTTTTTTTCTTTTCCTTCCTTTTGTCTCTGCTTCCTCAGGAGATGTTTGGATCATTGATTATCAAAAAGGAAATGGCTATCTTTTTGACGCAACAGGAAAATTATTGTATAAAGATGGGCATCTTACATTTCCAGATAAGATTGTTGCAACAAGAGAGGGGGGAGCATGGGTTTTAGACAAAGGAGAACAACAGATCGTTGCGTATGATTCGCAAGCACGTATTATAACCAAAATCCCTGTCGCTGTAGGTGTCGTTGATCTTGCACCTTATCAAGAGGGTGTACTTATCGTTGATGGCTCCCATGGTCTTATCCTTTATTTGAATCAGGAGGGAAAAGAACAACAACGCTGGGAAAGATTTCGCATCCCTAGCATCCTAGAAGAAGCCAGAAACGGATTTTGGGTAGGAGATGCTGATGCAGTTACCAAAATGAACTCCTCTGGAGAAAAACAATTTTCACTTCCTTTCAAAGATGTAGATGTGATTGCCCCTACTCTTGATGATGGAGCCTGGATTGCAGATGAAACAACACGGTCCTTAACACGAGTCAATGCTCAAGGTGAAACGCTCTTTGTTATCGATCGTTATAGAAGAATTAGCGATCTTGCACCTCTTTCTGACGGGGGAGTTTTTTTATTAGACAAAGACAGCAGAAAAATTGTATACCTTGATGCAGAAGGCACTGAAATACACCTTATCAATGAGATCGTGCTTTCCAATCCTAAAAAAATAAGTTATGACCCTGCAACCTCAACACTCTGGGTTATTGCAGACACTCTGGTTTACCAATTTAAAAAAACAGGAGAAATCATTCTAACCCTAGATGAAATTCCTTATCCAGGAGATATCTCTGTTGTGCAACCTTCTTTTGTTCCTCTTGTTGTTCCCTCTCCCAAACAAACCTCACCAAAAAAAGAGTCCATAAAAAAGAGTCCATCCTTAAAAAAAGATGTTGAAGAAACTCCTGAAGATAAAACTGAAGAGAAACAAGAACAAGCACAAGAAAATAGGACCAATACTTCTCTTGCTCCTTCTTTACCAACACAGCAAAAAGATACATCTTCTTTTTCCTGGAACACGTTATCTCCTTACTGGATTGGCTTAGCAGCTCTCTTTATCCTTCTTATTTTCTTTATTCTACTCGGAGTGATCAAGAAAAAATGAAACGAGAAAAAATAAAATCTTTTTTGTCATTCTTCATTTCTTCTTTTCTCTTCTTTTCACTTTTTTTCCCTCTTGTTCATGCGCAAAGTGTTTGGATCGCAAAGCTTGACCAAGTTTCTCTTCTTAATGAAGAGTTTGGTAGGGAAACACAAATTTCTAATCTCAGAGGGCCAACAAGTATTACTGCTACACTTAACAAGATGGTTTGGATTGCAGAGAGGGAAAATAATAAAGTTTATCATTACACGATTCATGGTGATTTGCTCAGTACTTTTCATCGCCAATCTTATAGGCAACCACAAGCCTTGGCAGCATCATCTGATCAGGGAGTATGGATAGCATACGCAAAACAGGTTGTTAAACTTGATCAGGAAGGAAAAGAAGAGATGAGCATTTCAGGATTTGTTCTTCCACAAGATTTGGTCGTTACCACAAAAGGTCATGTCTGGATTGCGGATACGGGAAATAATCGCTTAGTCCAACTCAATGAAAAAGGAAAAGAGCTCATCAGCACATCATATGCCCTAAAGAAACTTGCTTATGATTCTCAACGTGATGTGCTTTGGGGATTGCACAGCAAAGATGACGCTTTATACAGTTTTACTTCAGATGGCACTGAAATCCTTAAAATATCTGGATTTTTCAATCCCCAAGACATTGCTCTTTGCACTTCTGACGGAAGTCTCTGGGTGGCAGACGCTAACCATAATGAACTCGTTCATCTTTCTTCAGATGGGCAAATGCTTCATCGCATAACCAAAATACTTCTTCCTAAGGAACTTGCTGTTTTTGAAGATGATTTTCAAAAATGTCATCTCTGGGTTGTGGATCAGTATCATAACCAACTTGTTTTATTTGGTCCAGATACTGAAGAAAGAGAAAGACTGGATTATTATACTACTGTCTTAACCCTACACACTCTTCCTCGAGAAAAAGAAAAGAGTGCTGTTCAAGAAACGTTATCCCAAGAAGAAAAGCCCCAAGGAAATACTGTTTTGTTGAGCAACGAAGGTGTTCAAGTTCTTGAAGATGACTCTAAAAGTAAAGAAGATCAGAACGAAAAAAATAAAGACGGTATTCTAGAAGAACAATCCATTCTTCCCATTCTCTCTGAAGAAAAAAAAGAGGAAGCTTCTGAAATCATTCTTCCCCCAAAAGATAACGAGCTTGCTTCTAAATACAAAGCATTGCTTATCTATAGCGTTGTCATTTTTGCTTTTTGTGCTCTTGTATACATTTTGTTCTATAGAAAAAAATAATTTTTCATATCACATTCTCTTCTCCTTTTATCTTTTTTCAAAATTTTTTATGTTATTTTATCATTTCTATATTATACAGTATTTTGTTTTAATTTTCCTCTACACTTCTTTCATCTTTATTGTTGATACAAAACATTTTTTGTTATTTGTTTCTACGTTTGTTTTATCTTTTTTTAAAAGAGAAATAAAAATACCGAACTATAATCCTTTTTCTTATTTTCTTCCAATGATGTCTTCAATGGTTTTTACAAACTGCTGTGCTCTCTTCAAATATTGATCGTACTCTTTTCCAGAAATCCAGGAGACTTCACGATGCAAAATCTTCTTTGCTGTCGTATAAAACTCGTTCATTTCATCAGCATACTTTGCGGGAAGAACTCCTTGCTTGCACAAAGTTCTGCGCAATAATCCTGCAACTTGAGAAGGAGAAGGAGGCATATGCCCATATTGCATGAGAATAGCATGGCTTGCATCAATCACAGCCCAGTACAAATCAACCATAGCTTGTAAGATATGCCATTGACTATTTTTTATGGTCAAAGGAGCTTTGCTAAAATAAATCCAAACAGCCTCTTGCGTAGGCCTAATCCTTCCTTGGTATAGCAATTTTTGCATCGGAGCAAAAATACCACTATCAGTCAAAATGATACCGTCACGAAGCATATTAATCATAATAGGATCTCCGCTTTTCAGATAATCCCAAAAATTCGTTAACTTCATCGTCGTAATATGAAGAAGCTTTGAGTGTCTCGCAGCTATTGCTTGTACAATTACTCTATAACTCTGGCTTGTCTCAGCTGTAAGCTCTAGCGAAAGATCATCAATAAGGATAAGCACATCAATATCTTTTCCCTGCATGGACTCTTTCGCAAGATCTCCAGGACGTACAGAACTGCCAAAAAGAATGATGGACCTTACAAAATTCCCAAATTCCTTTTGCACTTCCTCTGCAAAAGCCTTTGCTCGCTTGAAATCCTCTGTATGCAAAGGAAGATCACGAACAGATTGTGGCTTTTTTAAAACAAAGTCTACCAAAGTTTATCCCTCTTTTTCCCACCCCCAAATGATAAAGAAGCCTTTATATAACTTTGTCACTATGAAATAATAAGAACAAAATAATTTTTCTCTTTTGAAGCAAAAAACTCAATGTTTATAAAGAGGTCTGATTTGCTCAAGAACATGGGGATTATGCTTACAACACTCTTAACCTTGCCTAGTTCATCTACTTGGGAAGAAATACGAAAAGAAATTCTTAATGCCATCCATACTGTTCAAGGAAAAAAAAGAAGCTTAGAAGAAAGCACGCAAGAACATGCGCAGGAAAAGCAGGACTTTGAACACCTCAAAAGCGTTCTTGAGACAGTTCTCAAAAAAAACAAAAAAGAAGAACCCTCTGAAAAAAAGAAAACAACCAAAGAAGAACCAATTACCCAACCCCGTTTAAGAGAAAAATTTGTTGATGGCATCTATGAAAGTGGTTATCGCCTTGACCAAGGAGAATCATTTTCTTACACATCTCAATTTGGAAAATCTTATTATGAAGGTACAACCCAAAAACCAGCAAAGATCGTCTATGCACAAGAAGGAGAAACTTTCACAAATCAAGACTGGGAAAAATACCTTAACGAAAAAAAGATGGAAAACCTCATGCGCATCAACCGCACCTATTCAGATGCACTACCCCGCATGTTACATATAGGTACTGAAGAAGAACAATTACGAACTTTCTTAAGCAAAATAACCTGGAGACATTCCTGGAACAAAGTAAAATATACACTAGCATTGAATTAGGATTTTCTTGGTTACTTTTTTTAAAAAATAGAATAGGAGAGAAATGAATTATAAAATATCAAAAAATAATCAAAAATAGAACATAATTTTACTCTAACTGCACTTGGCTCCATAAGCTCCAATCATTACTGGGAGCATAAGCACCAAAGACAAAATACGGAGTATGCGCTTGACCAAAATAAGCATGCTGCACACTACCCCACGTAGGACCACCCATAGGGCCTCCAGGAACTACAGAATGATAACCCGGAGTACCAATACCCGCACCAAATGCTTTCCAAGTTTCAATTAAAATTCGCGATTGTCCAAACTGTTCTTCTTCATGACCTTCACTTAAGACAGAACCATCCCAGCCAGCTTCTCTGAAACGTTTAACAGCTTCCACAACAGGAAAAATACCTTGACCTGCAGGCAAATGTCCGTGAGCACCACTTGCAGAATCAACAGCTTGAATGTCTCCCACAACATCTTCCTGAATAATCTTATTCACTTGCTCGAGATACCATTTGTTAAACTCTTGCAAACGTTCATCTTCACTTTCTCCGGGTTTCCTTCTAAAATAATTCAGCCACATTCCCTGGTGGGAAGCGTCCCAAACACCACGAATATGGGTATTTGCATACTCTTCTGCTTGTTTTTTTGAAATGCCAGGATCAAAGTAAGGATTAGCTTTTCCTTTTTCTTTTCCATCAGTGATTTGTGGACTGGTTAGTAAATCTATCATTTTTTGTCTCGATGTTTTCACGAGATCAACAAATTCTTCAGGATGCCCACCCCATGCTCCGGGCCAACCTATCTCAGGTCCTACATGGACAGGTCTTTCTGTTTTCATCGCCTTGCTTTCCTGCATTGCGTAAATTCCTAATTCTGCATAACTTTCCACAGTCCTATTTTTTGCGTATCGCTCAGCAGTCTGAATATGCTGCCTTTGAATTTCAAGATCTTTTGCAGACTGAAACTGACCCATTGCCATGTCCCTGCTAAAACGAACCCTATCACGTGTCCCTCTGATCTCTTCTTCAATAATCTCTGTTGGTAAACGAAAATCAGGTGTGATAAACTCATTATACCTTTTTATTTTATCCTCACTTTTCAAACGCATCAAAGCTTCTTTATCATGACCAACACTCGCTTCTATTTGTTCATAATACTTTTTTGCTTCCTTGAGCTTTTCTAAGAGCCTGTTTGCTTCTTCAATATTACTCTGATATTCTCTTCCATAAGCTTCTGCAATAGCTTGCTGTGATTCTGTACTTGCAAAGATAAACGCTTCTTGGGGAGTTGCACGGTCATCCTCAGGAAGCATGTGCACGGGAATTCCCTTTTTGCGTGCACGCTCTTCATTAATTTCTCTTGCCTCATCTTCAAAATCCTTCCAGGTTCTTTTCTGGATCACAAGCGTATGCCTGTCAAAATCATAAAGTGCAACACGCTCTTTTCTTTCTACCTTATTCCCTTCATAATCAATATACTCATGGGGCTTTACCAAGTTGCCCTTCTCATCATGATAAGGCCTTCCTTCATACTTTTCCCACACCTTTTTATTTTTTTCATTATACCTGCTCCATTCAGGGTAATTAATTTCCTGATTCATACGAATTTCTTGAATAATTCTTCCCGAACGATCGTCTACCAAATGTTTTACAGCCATATTATTTTCAAGATCATATGCCTTAAAGGTCCAGCCTTTTGCAGCTTCTTTGCTACGATTAAAAGGAGCATCAAACATGGTTCTTGGAAATTCCTGACTCCAAATGTCAACTCCACCACCATTGGAAACTTCTCCTACAAAACGAATAGCATCTCGTACCTCATTCATGTCCTCATGTCTTTTTTCTTCACTGATATTTCCTGATTGAGGATTGTATCCTGAAAGATTAGTAATGCTACTGGTTGGCATTTCCCAACCTGCAACCTGCACTTCATTTACTTTGATTAACTCTCGCAATGCTTCTCTTGCATCTTTACCATAACTCTTTACCCTTCCTCCAATAGGATTTGTAGATGGCGTAGTTTGCACCCATTGAATTCTACTTGCTCCTGCTCTGATTGCAGCCTGGGTTGTTTGAATAATATGCGCTCCTGTTCTCGGATCTTTTTCAGGAACTGTCTGTCCTATAGAACTAATAGAGACAATAGGTTCTTCTATCGATACGGAGTCCTTGGGTGGTTCATAGTATCCTCGCTCCATAGGAGTGTAAGGCGTTGTGTACGGTGCAGTGTGAAATTCCATGGTCGTCTCTTATTGTTTTTTTTATTTTTTATATCAATCTTTTTTGTATCTTTTTTATTTTATCAATTTTTATTTCTTATCCTTTATCTATTCTTTTTTATTTTTCTTTTACGTACTCATTTTTCTTCTCTAAAATAATAAACTAAATAATAAACTGTTTCTGTGACAATACGGTAATATAAATGTTGCGAATTTAAGAAGCTGGTGCGACAAAAAGATCATAGTGTTTTGTCAAATGTTATTTCACTCTTCTCAAAAGTCATTGCGTAGCTAAATTTGTTTGTTGTCTTTTTCTTCTTTTGTGTTGTTGCGGAGATCTTTCTGGCTTATTTTTCTCTTTTAAAAGTCATTGCGTAGTTAGGCTGCTCCGTTGATCGCAGACATTGCGAAAATGATCCTGCATGAATCGGATCATTTTCTGATCTTACTACAAGGCAATGACTTTTTTCTCTTCCTTGCTCATCTCATATATTTTATGATTCTTGTTGCCAAATCAAGTTTTTCTTTTACTGCCTGAGAAGTGGTATAACTGCCTTCTTCAATTGCTTGCTGCTTTGCTGTAGCTTCTTCTTCCAAACGATACAGCTCTTTTCTCTGCTCATCCGTAAACTGATGCGGAGCTCTTCGCAAATCTCCTATATCTGCTCTTTCATAGGTATGCGTAGGTCGAAAGATATCTGCTATTCTCGTTGTATCATACAAATTTTTAATTTCTGCATAGAGATCAGTAACGCTTGTGGTTGTTGCTTCATACCCGCTCATACCCGGATGAAAATCCCCGGTTCCATACGGTCTTTCAGCTGTTTTTCTCTGCACCCGAGCAGTTTTCACTTCTTCCTCAAGCGTTTCCTCTTTTTTTTCTTCCTTCGCTTTTTTTTCCTTCTCTTTCTTTTTATTCAACTGCACAAATCTTTTGGTTTCAAACAACTCTTTCTCTTCCTGACCAAAAAGAACTCCCGCATCATCTGCTTTCAATTGTTCAATAGGAATGTCCTGCTTCTTTTTTTCTTCAGAAGCAAGCTCTTCTTCAGAAGATGAGATAAGCTTTTGAGCTTCTTCTATCTCTTTCTTTTTCTCTTTCTCCAGCTCCTTCAGCTTTTTAAGTCTCTCAGCAGGGGAAAGCTTTTTGAGTTCTTCAAAGCCCATTACCAGTGGAAGAATTGAAATTCTTTCTTAAAGTTTTTGTAATGGTTATAAATACGGCCTTTGAGCTCTTCTTCCGCACTTTTTATCTCTTTTTCATCTTTTATCTTATCAGCCTTAGACTCTCCCTTCTTAGGAAGCAAAACTTTCCATCCTTTAAACGCAGCAGTAAAAGGCTCAAGCACACTGGCTTTTTTATGAGCAGGACCAGGCTGTTTGAGCTTTGGCTCAACATCACCTGTGGGATAACGTTCTCCTGCTTCAGTAAGGTAACGTTCAAGATCAGCTCCCAGAGCGTCCATTGCAGACTTAACAGACTCATCAACATAGGCAAGAAGCTCGTAATCTTCATATGCGCGCATGGCTTTGTAATTTTCAATATCTTTTTCAGTCCATGCGTAACTCCTCCAATACACTTTGGTTTCACCTACATGAATAGGACCACGCTGGTATCCTTCTTGTTGATAACTCAAACTTGGTCTGGTACGATATTCAAAGGTTTGAATAACAACGCCGTAATACTTCTTATTTTTCTCAGGCTTCATTCTGCAGAGAATCTCAATTTCTACCATACTTCCCTCAAATGCAGAAATAAGATCAGGAGTTTCTAGTTTACTTTCTTCTGTGCTTAACCTCGCAACATTTTTCAAATAAGGCTTTACCCAGGTAATGTACAAACGAATAGAAGCAAAATGTTGTCTGAGATACTTAATGGTAAAGGTTCTCCTTACCTTAATCTCGTGAAAGGTTTCTTCTTTCCAACGCAAATAAGAATACAATTTTCTTTGGAGAACCTCTTTTACTTTCTTATTAAAATCAAGTCGTTCTACCATTTCTCCCACTTGCTTGCTCGTTACAGGATGGATATTAAAAAAAAGATCAGGTAATGTCGTAAATTGAAGCTGAGCTGCCATACCATAAATGGACGCCGGATTCTTAGAACCCCCTTCTACTAAATCAATATAAATTCCTTTCAAGGTAATATCAGCAGGACCCGATACTCTGGAGTTAGGATGATAACTATCTTCATAATATCCCATTCTCTCATCAATAACACGCAATTCCCTCACGATTTGGAATAATTCCTTGACCATCTTACCAATCGTGGCAAGAAACTGGCTTACCTTATCCTGTTGTAAGCCCAAACGTTGTTGTTGCACACCGAAGAAAGAAGAATGTTCAGCAGCAGCAAACGTATCTGTAATCTTTTCAATAATAGGCATGTGCTGGTCATACCTCCAATGGTTTAAACTCCAAAAATAACATGCTTCAATACTTTTTTGAAAGCTTTCATAGAACACTCTTCTCGTAAAAGGCTGGGCTTTTCCCGGCTTTGGCCAGTCCTGTTCCATAAGCTGCATAAACTGAACTTCTACCTCATCACGCGTATAGCCAAGACCTCCTTCTTCTTTTTTTCCAAAATACTTCTCTTTACTAATGCCTATAGCGCCCATACTCTCTTTCTTGGAAATCCTGATTTATAAATGTTTCAGTTTTATTATTCCTCTTTTGTTTCCCTTTATTTCTCTTATTTTTTTATGAAAAAAAACAAAACTAAAATTCTCAAATAAACATAAAAATCTGAAAAAGTTAGGCACAAGGAAAAAAGGTATTTTCGTTTATTCTTATCTTTTTTTATAAAAAACACAAACAAGAATCATGAGTAAACCAAAAATATAGATGATAATAAGAGGATTGTAAAAAATGAATAAAAAAATAAGATGGTGTAGAAATAAGGATATATAAAAAATATTTTAAAAAGTTAGGCACAAGAAATATCTTCTCAGGGCACTCTTCGCAAATGTTTAATCAGATAGTTCTCTTCCTGATCATTTTGATCCTTTCTCGGCTGTTCTTTTCTCTCTTCAATAGGATGTTGCTGCACAACTTCCTTTTGTATGTTCATATGCTGGGATTCTTCTTTCAACTTTATTTCCATCTCTTTAAGATCGTTTTCAGAAGCTTCTTGAGGATCCCAAGTAAGGGAAATACCATCTCCCCCATATCTGGGAAGCACCTGGATAACAGTATGGGGAATGGTTTGTCCTGCAGCAATGCCATTTTGAATCAGGACATTTGCTCCCTGCGCTTTCAACTGTTCAAAAAGTACTAATGAAGTTCTTGAAGCATGGACCATCATCTTTGCTATGACTTCATGCGGTATTTGCTCCATAATCGCATAATGCTCTTTAGGAACAACCATCACATGGCCCTTCAATGCAGGTCTTGGATGGAGCATGACAGCTATCTCCTTATCTTGAAACAACACCAGTTCTCCTTTTTGTATCATCTCACAATATTCACAAGCCATGGCCAAATCGCTCACTTAATTCATCAAGATTTAATTCTTCAACGTCATCATTTCCTTCTTCATCCTCTTCATCGTCTAATGGAAATTCTTCCACATCTTCTTTTTCACTTTTCTTTTTTGTCTTTCCTTCTTTTCGCTTTTCCTTCTCCTCTTTTCTTTTCTGTTTTTTCTTATCCCCTTCACCCTCTTTTTGTTCACGCTCTCTTTCTTCATTCACACTTCTCTCCTCTTCTCCCTCTTCCTCATCACTGCTCTCCTCATCCCTCTCTTCTTTTTCTTCTTCATCCCCCTCAAGCTCTTTTGCTATGCTCCCAAAATCAAGACCAGAAAAAATCGCGTCTTCAGACGTTTCTTCCTCATTCTCTTCATCACTTGTACTCTGCACTTCTTCTCTTTCTCCTCCCACTTCTCCTTCTTCCTCTTCAGAAGAAAGGATCTCATCTTCTTCTGTTTTTTCCTTGCGTTGCTTTTTTCCAAGCAATGCTTCTTCAGGCAATGCCTCTATACGCTCCAACGCAGGACGCAGGATCGTAATTAACTCAGAAATATTTGCAATCTCATTTTGAGGAATATCAAAATTAAGTTTATCCTCTTCATAACGGGGAATGATGTGAAACATCACATGAGGAGCTTTCTGTCCAGCATAGCTCCCTTGCGCAAGAAACGTTGTCGTTCCCCTTGCCTTCACCGCACGAAGCAACACTTGACTGAGCTGTTTTATCACTCTTGCCAGATGCTCAATCTTCTTCTCTTGTAACTGAGCAAGAATCATGACATGATCTTTAGGAAGCACCAAAAGATGACCGGGAACAGCAGGCTTTATGTCAAGCATAGCAATACAATGCTCATCTTCAAAAACCACTTTCGCAGGAATTTTTCTCGCAGCGAGAGCACAAAACAAGCATTGCTGAGAAGATATCTCTTTCTCAGCATCCTTGAGTGATGTTTCTTCTTCCATTACACCTTTCTTTTTTTGTTTCTATAAAAACCTTGCGAGCAAAAGGTACATCCGTTTATTCTTTTTCTTGATTATAAAACTTCAAACCCCTATCAAAAACCACAATAAAGACTATAAAAAAAAGGTATAGAGAAAAAACGAACAAAAACATAAAAATACCTTTCTTTGAAAAAGTTAGGCACAAGGAAAAATGTCTTTTTTTCGTTTCTATTATTTTTTATAAAAAAATCGAAAACAAATTAAAGGAAATATAAAAAGTCACAAACAAAAATAGGAAAAGAGACGATAAAAAAGAGGATTGTAAAAAACGAATAAAACAGAAGGTGATAGAAAAAAATAATAAAAATAACACCAAAAGGTATCTTGCCGAAAGGTTTATATAGTGTTATGACGAGAGAAGAAGCATGTTCAGGAACAAAAAAGCAGTATCACCCTTACTCGCTACCTTACTCCTCATGGGATTTGCCATTGCCCTAGGAACTGTTGTCATGAGCTGGGGAAAATCCTATATTGAAGATCAAGCAGAATTTGTCGGTCAACCTGAATTTTCAGGATGTTCCAATGTACAACTTTCTTTAATCACCGTAGCCGGAAAAGTTCAAGCATGCTACCAAGACACTCATCTTGAGATTATGCTTGAAAACGGACCTGAGGTAGCTATTCAAAACTTTAACGTTCAAGTGATCGGAACAGAAGGCGTGCAAACTATTGAAGGAATATTAAAAGAGCCTCTTAAAAGAACACACGCTTTAAAGAAAACTATTCCTTATTCAGGCATAGGAAAACCACTTCAAGTGAAACTTACACCCTTAATTAATGTTAATAATGTTGAATTATACTGCAGCGAAACGAGTTTGATCATAGAAGACGCACTTCATTCCTGTGTATAATGACCTTCACATTTGGAAAACGCATTGAAGAACTTATTCTCTTACTTGCTATTGTCTTAAATGTTCTTGACTTTTTTGAAATCTTACCAGGAGACTTTGATTATCTTGACAAAATTATGTCTTGGGCAATTTTAGGATACTTGCTCTATCATACTCACTTAACAGAAGTTTTTTTTGGAGAACAAAAAAAATGGTTTGACCTTAGCCTTATCTTTAGCTATTTTTTTCTCATTCTCAAAGAACTTGTTGGCTATGCTTATTCTGTTGTTGACGAAGTGGTCTATGTCAAGGAGTTCTTTATCTTTCTCATCGATCATGCAAAAACCATAGAATTTACAGGACTGATCATCGGCGGAAGTGCGATCCTTCTTCTTTCCTTTATTGCTGCTCTCCGTTTTCCCTTTAAAAAACCAAGCTTGCTCTGTGTTCTTCATCCTGAAGGATATCCCCAACACACTTTTTGGTATAGCTCGCGTCGATTTTTCCTGATCACCTTTACCCTTTTCGGATTCTTTGTCATATTCTTTAACCTCTTCATGGAATGGGCAGCTGTTGCTGTTGATGCACCCCTCCTCATGGTGGCTCTTCTTGCGTATGTCTTTCTTGTGCTTATCAGAAGAAGATTCAGCTCAGAAGGACTCTTATTTCGCTTAGGTGCAGTAGGTGAAGAATTCTATAAAAAATTCATTTACCTCTTTCATCAAAAAGAAACGATAGCGCTCGGTATTTCAGGAATGCTTGTTCTTCACCTCTTAACTGACCTAGCAAATTTTGTTATTCCCATGCTGATGGGTGTTCACGATGCAATTTATCTCAATCAAATCGGTTTTACAGGAAGACAAACGTTCTTTTCACTCTTTTCCCAACAAATTATTGGTGCAACAAGCTTAGGAGAAATTATTAGCATTGCATGGATTTATTTTTTTAATATCCTCGGAATTATTTTTCTCATGGCAGCACCCACTGTCTTATGGTATAACCTCTTTCGTGATAAACAAATCCATATCCCTCTTGTTTATCTTTTCCTCTTTTATATCTCTCTTACCTGTTTTCTTCTCGCTTCTGTCTTTACCATAACACCTATTAATAATCCTCAGGTCTTAGTTGGAGTTGATATTCAAAACCATCTTTTTACACCTCTTTTTGGATTCCATCCTGTTATGGTCATCGGCATCTCCTTTGCAGTAGCTCTTATTGTTACACTCCTTTCTCTTGTACGAAAAATAAAACACTTCTTTGTTGGTTTAGGAGGTGCAGGCATTTTCTTCTTCTTTGGATTATATATCACACTCTTTTTTTATGACCAAATTAAATATTACGCTTTTGCCATTCCCATTCTTCTTCAAGAAAATTGGTTTATTCTTTTCCTCTTCTTCCTCTTCCTTGTCTTAACCGTACTCTTTTACGTTGGAGGATACCTCCTGACTCTCTGGGAACTCATCAAAGAAATCAAAGGGTCAGACTAAAAGTTAGGCACAAGTATTTTTTATTTTTCTTTTTATAAAAAATTCAAGACCCATTTTAACAACATAAAAAATATGAAAAAGCATAAAATAAAACCTAGACTAGCTACCCACGACGCTCATGCACCACGTATGATAGGTAAGACATATAAATCAAGATATTTTCTAAGAATTATGTCACAAAGGATTGCCCCGGAAAATGTAACAAAGTTATATGAAGTTACTGGAATAACCCCCTTAGCAGGTATTGAAGATTATACTGAAGGAATTTATCATGGGAACCAAAATTTAGATCACACGACTGCAAAGAGAAATCAACATGAATATCTATTAGATGAGATTTTAGCAATAGAAGGTTTTAGACTTTTAGAAATTGGATGCGGTCTGGGCACACTTCTGCAGGCAGCTAGAGAAAGAGGTGTTGTTGGAACCGGAATAACAATTTCTCAGGATCAAGTTAAAAAATGCAGAGCAAAAGGACTGGATGTTCATCTATTAAATTATAGATCCTTGCCTTCTGATTGGTTTGAAAAATTTGATGGGATAATTGCAAATGGTTCATTGGAACATTTTTGCCAGCCAGAAGATGCATTAGAAGGAAGGCAAGACGGAGTTTATAGAGAAATGTTTGATATTTTCCATCGCCTGTTAGATCCTAAATCTCTAAGTCGAAGAGTAGCTACAACTGCGATTCATTTTAGTGGAGAGCATATAGACCCAAAAAAATTCTTAAGAAACCCTCTTTTACAAATATTTGATGAGATTGGGTTTCATGCTTCAATTCTTCATGTAGGGTATGGTGGATATTATCCAATAAGAGGTCAGCTTTCAAATTGTGCAAATGGAAAATTTGATTTGGTCAAAGAAGTTGATGGAACAGAGGATTATAGATTGACTTCCGAACATTGGTGTCAATCTTATAAAAAAGCTCTTTTCACTAACCCAAGATTTATGTACGAATTATTTAAACATTTTATAATGAAACCAATTCACACTACCTTAGTAACAGCAAGTTATGTTGGTCCGGAATCATGGGCCTGGCAATTTAGAGGAGATAATCCTCCAACAAGATTATATAGACATACTTGGCAAAGAGTTACTTGTTAGAACGTAGATAAAAAACTTCTCATTTTTTGTCTTAAAATACTGCCGATAGTTTTATATATAATCTTATTATAGAAACAGTATGGTTAAATATACTATTATAATAGACCAAGTTGAAGAAGCTCGACTTAAGCTCTCAACCCCCCCCTTCTACTAAGCCGATGAAATGAATTTGTTGGTTTATCGTCATTTGACTGTTTTTAGAAGTTAGGGTGTATAAAAGTTAGGCACAAGGAATTTTTATTTTTCTTTTTATAAAACCACCAACAAACTAAAAAACATAAAAATGTCAAAAATTTTCCACTAGTCTCTGACTAGTGGCTGGAAGCCAATGGACTCTCAATAGTAAAAAATTTTTGAGCATGCTCAAAAACCTCTTGATAGTGGCATGTCGCCACATGCCACCAATCTCTGATTGGTGGTTTTTGACATTTCAAAACAAAAATCTAAAATAGACAAAAAAACTTAGAAAATAAGTACAGCTCTATTGCAACTCTGCCAGTCTTTTATTAACACTTTCCAAGTCCTGCTTGAGATTCTTATAATCAACATACGGTTTGGTGTACGTCTTTGGCTTATGCTGCTCTATAATCCTTTCAATATGCATCTTCTTCTCTTTTGGTAACCTGATCTTTCTTGTTTTCTTTATCATCTTCTCGGTATGCTCAGATTTTAATATCTCTTGGGGAATTTCAAAACCAGAAGCAATCTCGGGTTTTTCACTCTTTACTATCGTTTCTTCCCGAGGCTGCATAACCACAGTGCCTTCTTCTGTTTCCTTTACTTGGGGAACTTCCTTCTTTTGCTTTTTATGAATAAACTCTGTTACCCTCGCAAGCTCTGCAGGTTTTTCTATTACCCCTTCTCTCTTTTTTTCCTTACCAAGAAGCCATCTGAAAAAACCACCTTTTTCTTCTACTTCTTCATGAGCTTCCTCTACCTCTCCTTCAACTTCCTCTTCAGACTTATAATTACCCGCATCAAAAATCTCTCCTTCCTCCTCTTGGTCCTCATCTACTTCAACTAGCTCCTCATCATCACGAGGCTCAAGACGCGGAAAATCCTTAGAAAAGCGAGGCTGATAATCAGGAACAGGCAAACCTAATTTCCTAAACTTATCCTTCTTTTGCACCATACTGGTTTATTTCTCTCTTGAGTTTTTATCTTTTTCTATTTACGAACATTTATATAATATTTCCCTCCACTTTCGCATATGAAAATCGTGCTTTCCCTCATGAAATCCCTAGAAGAAAATGCGCAATCCTACTTTGAGAAAGCTAAAAAAGCAAAGAAAAAAGCAGAAGGAGCACACACCGCCATTATCCATTGGGAAGCCCAAAAGAAAAAACTCCTTCAAGAAGAAGAAAAAACAGTACAAAAAACCCCTTTTCAAACAGCACCCAAAAAATGGTATCATAAGTTCAGATGGTTTAAAACCAGCGACGGATTTCTAGTCCTTGGAGGCAGGGATGCAACAACAAACGAAATCGTTATCAAAAAACACACTGCAAAAGAAGACCTCGTCTTTCATACCGACATGGCAGGAAGCCCCTTCTTTGTCATCCAAAGCGAAGGAAGAAAAATCTCCCAGCAAGCAATTGCAGAAACAGCAGATGCAACCTGCACCTTCAGCAGAGCATTCCAGTTAGGATTAAGCACCCAATCAGTCTTTTCTGTACAACCAGAACAAGTCAGCAAAGAAGCACAAGCAGGAGAATACCTAGCGAAAGGAGCATTTATGATCAGAGGCAAAACAACTTATGTAGAAAATAAGATCAACCTCGCCCTAGGCATTACACCGGATTATGAGATCATGGCAGGACCCTATGAAGCTGTAAAACAACACTGCAAAACACTAGTACGAATACGCCAAGGCAAAGAAAAAGTGAGCAACATAGCAAAAAAAATAGCAAAACAACTTTCTTATCAAGACCTCGATGCCATCATCAGAGCACTCCCAGCAGGAACCTTTGACCTCGTCAATTGAATAAAAAAAGAGTTTGTATTCTTCTTTAAGGTCACCATCCTCAGGTCGAAATTCACTGTTAGCATGGTCATCACCTTGGAGCACAACCAGGAGAACACCCGATTTATGCAGGATGTTCGACGCAAAACCTGTGATCAACGGAACAGCAGATCTCCGTGATGACCTTCTAAAGAAGATAATAAAAAATAAGTAACAAAGGAAAAAAAGGATTTTCTACCACAAACCTTAAAAATCCCTTCCTGCTTAAGCAGAACTATGGGGAAGGACGATCTCAAAGCCTGGAATACAGCATTAAAAGAAGCTTACCATGCCTATTACCAATCACTTTTCAAAACAGGAAAACTACCCCTTCGGTCTACTCAAGTCGGATTCTGGGGACCAGCAGTACATGACGAAATCTGGGACTTGTTCATAGGATACCTCAACCTCTACCAAACCAAATCTTTCCTTGACTTAGGATCAGGAGACGGAAAAGTTGTTCTCCTCGCATCACTCTTCACTAAAGCGCATGGTATTGAATATGACGAACAGCTTCATCACGTTGCGCAACATATGGCAAACCATTTCAAACTTCCCGCAACCTTTATCCAAGGAGATTACATGCACCACAACCTTTCAACCTATGATCTTATCTTTCTTCATCCTGATAAACACGATTTAGCACTTGAAAAAAAATTCCTTAAAGAACTCAACGGAAAACTTGTCGTGTACGGCTATGAATTCCATCCCCAATCCCTCAAAAAAATACGCTCCTTCAGAATAGGAGGAACACCAGTCGCTATCTATACGCGGCCTTAACTTTTTTTGATATTATTTCTGAACTCTTTCCAGCTCAGATATGCTCTTTTTTCTTTTTCTGGAAGTATGCAAATAATAAGTTGATTATTAAAGAAGTCTAGGAATTCTTTTCTTTGCATTGCTAAGGCAGGATTTTGTGTTAGGAGTTGATTGAATTTTTGTTCGCATTGCTTTCTTTGTTCTGGATTAAAATAGCATTTTCTTTTGCAATGGTTTTTTTTGTACCCGTTGAGGTGATGGATAATATTTTTTGTTCTTGTTTTGCTTTTGAAATGTGCGAGTACGCAAGCGATTTCATTGTAGGTTATGGTATTGTCTTTTATTCTTGTTTTGATGTCTTTGAGTTTGTCTTCCGCACTGTATATTTTTTCTTGTATTTTTTGTATTTTTTCTTTAGGCAGAATTTTCCAGACTGATAGTTGGTTGTATTCTATGCTTTTGATGAGGTGTTCCCATACTGTTGATTCTTTGATGATTCTTCTTTTTGCTATTTCATTGATTTTTAATCCTTTTTTGTAGAGTTGTAGTGTTTTTTGTCTGCTGAATGGAGAATTGTTTGTTTCTAGTTTGGTGATGAAATTTTCATGTTTTTTAGCAGACTGTATTCCCCTTGTTGTCGTAGTGTTCTGTGTACAGGGGGGGGCGTTCAATGGGAAGTTTTGATTGAAAAGCCTTAAGAGATGTCTTCTGTATTTGAAAGTGTTTGCATGGCTTAGGTAGTTGATCCATCCTTCGAAGCGTTCTACAATTTTCTCTCTATCAATCATGTTTTGTTTGTATTCTTTTTTCATAATATCCAGCGCTGATTCTAATTTTCTTCTGTTCTTTTTTCGTATAATCTTATGATGATAAAAAATTCTGAAACCAAGAAAACTAATGCCATGATGAAGGTTGATAATTTTTGATTTGTCAGGATGAAGTTCTAATCTTAAAGTGTTTTTTAGAAATTCATCTATTTTTTGCTTATAGATATTCAAAAGACTTTTTTCATGATGCAGGATGACAAAATCATCAACATATCTGAGATAGTATTCTGCTTTCAATTGATGTTTAACAAATTGGTCAAGCTCATTAAGGTAAATATTTGCAAAGAATTGTGAAGTAAGATTACCCAAAGGCATGCCTATACACTTATCATTAGTTTTGTGATTATCAAGAATACATTGTATCAACCATATTATATTTTCATCATTCACTTTTTTACTGATCATATTTATAAGAATTTTATGATCCACGGTATCAAAGTAATGCTTGACATCAGCCTTCAAAACATAGCAAGTTCTCGTATTATTTTTTGAAACTTTTCTCTTAAATTCATCAAAACGCTCTATAGCTTTGAGCGTTCCTTTACCTATTCTGTTAGCATACGAATCATAGATGAACCTTTTATCAAATAATGGCTCGATGATGGCGCAGAGTGCATGATGCACAACCCTATCCCTAAAATCTGATTTGCTGATCTTTCTAGTTTTAGGATCACGCAAGATAAAAGTTTCTAGCGGTTTTGGCTTGTAGATTTGCGTAATCAATTCTTGTTGTAATTGCATCAGACTTTGATTTAAATTTTTTTCAAAATCAAGAACATACTGCCTTGTACTTTTTCCTTTTCTTGCTCTCAAATAAGCAAAGAAAAGATTA
>JAGVYP010000026.1 GCA_018303205.1 Candidatus Woesearchaeota archaeon | reverse complement strand
TTTTTGATCTCATTTCTCAGCTTAATCCAAAATGGCAACAAAAAAAGGTTGATTTATCTAGACATTACAAAGTTACTCCAGCTGATTATACTGTAGAAATAAGGTAGTAACTCTTTTTTTAACTCTAGTATAAGGTGATTTTTGCATCATTTTTTTAAATACATACTTTACCTACAATTTATGGATATCATCTACACAGGTCCACCTAGTCTTAAACAAATGATTGCTCGAATCTATGATCAAACTAGAGAAGGATATCAACGAGAGCCTGTTCATTTTGTTGTTTACAAAGGAACTCATGTACCTGAATCTATAGCACGTGTTTTACCATCTCATGGTACAACAACACACACACAAGATGAGCTTAATGAATTTATAGAGGTACAACTGAGTCTTGCAAGACCTTTTCGACAGAAAAGATCACAAAGAAAAAAACTAAGTCGTGATGATCAAAGAAAAACAGGTCGAATTATACAAGCTCTTTATACTACCTATTCAAGAAGCAGTGTCAATGATACTTCTGCACACTATAATCGTGAAACAGATCATATTCATTTAGATCCTTTTATTACTAGTCTCTATTGGCTTTTTGGAAATACTATTCCAGATCTTAGAGGAGTAGTATCTAAAGAAGAATTAGATTTACCAGGTATTATTCGCCATGAACTTGTTCATCATGAGTTTGGTGATAGAGATTATAGCCATGCTATTCGTTCACTCGTCTTACAAACTCATAATCTTGCCAGAGCTTATGAGGAGTATCTTCGATTGAAAGACAAAGGTGATGAAGGTTATCTAGAATGGAATCGAATACCAGAAGTGCAAGCATATAATGCATTTCTAGAAACTTTAGAACAACGTGAAGAACCTTATACTTTTAATGATGCTTTACTCGCACTTCATTCACAAAAAAAAGCATTAAATCAAAGAGGAGAACAACTTCATCTTACTCTTGTTGAAGAATGTATTGCTTATAATCTTGCTCCAGGTGAAGAAGCCTTCAGATCTTATTTAGCTAACTTTGAAGATATGGCCATCGGAGAATTTGTTACCCTTTCACATGATGATAAAAAACGAGCCTTAGCATTATTTAAAAAAATGGGTCTGGCTCTTCGACAAGATGGATTGTCACAAACGGTTGCTCGAACAAAAGAAGCTGCAAATCAAGCTTTTAGAGAAAACACTTCTCTTCTTAACATGCTTTCATAATTCAATTATTTTAACTTTCTGCTCTAAAGAATCAACATACTTACGAAAATCTTCTCTTTTCATTTCCAAAGAAGATGTATTGATGTTGGGATGAAAATTAACAATATCTACATCCCAAAGTTTTTTATCAATAATATAAATCACTTCTTTTTTCTTATCGTTGAGTAGACCTAAAGGAGAAACAGAGCCTGGTTCAAGATTTAAATATTCTTTCAAACGCTGCGCACTTCCAAAACTCAAATGTTTTTCTCCTAATTTTGCTGCCAATGCTTTCAAATCAACTCTCTTTTTTGCAGGAACAGAAACCAAATACACTTTTCCTGACTTTTTATCTTTCAAAAATAAGTTCTTACATGCTAAACCAGGAACATGCTTGCAGTGTACTTCAGCTTCTTCGCACGTAAAAACAGCAGGATGACTATGAAAAACGTATTTGATCTTATGCTTTTCGAGATAGTCTTTTATTTGTTCTTCCATCTTTTTTTGACATTTTTATATGTTTATAAGATTTATGCATGATCAAATTTTATAAAGAAGGGTGGGGAAATAATTACTCTTTCGCTTCCTTCATCTTAATAACGGTTTTTTCAAACGCGGACCTTTGCTTTTCTGTTAATTGACCATATCTTGCATAACTTATTTTTATGTTTCTCAGAAACTGATTTTCTGTATAAAATTTTTCAGGAATATCAAAAAACTTTTTCATCTCAGGATCTGTGATTTCTTTTTCCATCTGCCCTTTTTGGCACTCGTGACAAGTGGGGTAAGGAGTGTTTCGTGTTACGATGACGAAGTTTTTCTTGCATCTCACACATTTTTGTTTGTATTCGACTCTCATTTTTCTTCCAAATGATTTGGGTTTTATATGTGTTTGTATTTTGGAACTTGATTTTTATCCTTTATATAAAAAGAGAAAAATACTTGTGCCTAACTTTTACAAATGTTATTTTATATATTCCTACTTTTTCCATATCTTTTTCACTCTATTCTTTTTTTTGAGTATTTTTATCGTCTATACTATTGGTTTATTTTGTATTTTTGTTTTTATTTTTTATAAAAAAAAGAATAATAAACGAAAGGTATATTTTTCCCTTGTGCCTAACTTTTTTCAGAGCACGTCGTCATCATCTTCTTTTTGTAAAGCGTTATTGAGCCAAAGATGAATTTTTTGAGCAGCTTTTTTTCCATCTGCCATGGTCTCTTCTAAAGTAACTTTACCTAGCCTCATTTCTCCTCCTGCAAAAATGCCTTCTTCAGAAGTTTGTAAGTGTTCATTGACAATAGGCTTTCCTGTTCTTGATTTTCTTATTTTTACAGTAGGATCAGAAAAGATCGTTGAATGTTGTCCAAGAGCAAGATACACCTGATCACAGGGAATGGTAAAGGTGGAGCCTTCGAGTGGACTGAGGAGAACTTCTCCTGATTCTGTTTGTTGTGCCATCATTTGGATACATTGCACACTTTCTACATCTTTTTTTCCGAGGATTTTTTCTACTTGAGTGAGGAGGATGCATTGTATTTCTTCTTCTTGCGCTCTTTTGAGGGATTCGTGATGAGCAGTAATTTGAGAGTAATCTTGCTCAGAAATAAGGGTAACCTGCGTTCCAAGTCTGCGGAGTGTTCTCGCAGTGTCTAATGCTACTTCTGAGCTTCCTAAGACTACGACGTGTTTTCCAATTTTGAGAGGAACATGTTTTTTTTCATGTGCTTGGAAATGATGTACTCTCATGAGGAGGTCATGCGCTAAGAACACATTTCCTTTTTCGATACCGGGAATAGAAATTACTTGTGGTGTATTTGCTCCCAATGCAAGAAAGATAGCATCATGTTTCTGCTGCAGTTCTGCGAGATGAACAGTTTTTCCGACAATAGTGTTCTGTTGATAGGTTACATTGGGCAATTTACCCAAGTCTTCTACGCAGGTTTCTTTTGAGAGTTTGTAAAGGGGGATACGCATGGTAAGATGCCCTCCTTGGTAAGGAAGTGCGTCGTAGACCGTAGAAAAGTATCCTTTCTTGCTGAGCTCTGCTGCACAGGCAAGTCCTGCAGGGCCTGCGCCAACGATTCCTATGCTTTTTTTGAGGAGTTTTACCTTTTCTTGTTCAGGAGGTTTTCCTTGTTCGCAGATAAAGCGTTGTAATCTTCGTATTTGGATTTTTTTATCTAGTTTGCATCCTTTTTCGCAGAGTGCGTGTGCATCACATATTTTGCTTGAGATTTTAGGAAAGGGATTGACAATTTTTACTAAGCGGTAGGCTTCGTCAAAATGTTGATCTTGTAAGTTGCGAAGAAATGCTCGCACAGGAAGACCTAGAGGAGATGCTGATTCACAGGGAGCATTTTCACACATTTCACATCGCTTTGCTTCAGTTATGGCTTCCTCTTTATTTAAGACGCGTTCTTCTTCTTCAAAATGTTTGAGCCTTTTCTGTACAGGCAGTACTATATTCACAACAACACCTCTAAGAGGGATATTCTGCTAATCGATGAAGATAAGCATCCCAGTCAATAGTGTGTGCATCTAATTCAGGACCATCGATGCAGCACAGTTTGTGTTCATTATCACAAACAACTCTGCAACTTCCACACATGCCAATGCCATCAAGCATGGTAGCAGTTAAGTAAGCATAATGTTTTGTTCGTAATTTGGTAATTTGTGAAAGAGAACGCATGAGATTGGGAGAAGCAAAGCTGATGACTTGGTCGATTTTTATTTTTCTGAGTATTTGCTCAACTGCATGTGCGAGAGGACTAGGAAGGTCACTTTGGGGGTCAATAATGAAATACTTGTCGCTTACTTTTTCAATGCGATCACTCCAGAAGACTTGTTTTTTGGGAATGCCTCCTACTAAAGAGATAATTTTGTTTCCTGCATTTTTCAAGGCTTTTGCATAAAAGTAAACTTGTCCTATACCTGGTCCTTCTCCGACCAAAATGACTTTGCCGTATTCCTTTATTTCTCGTGGATTTCCTAAGGGTCCTAAGAGGACATAGCAAGGTTGGTCTTTTCTACATTGAGTTAATGCCTCTGTTGTTTTTCCTCTGGCCTTGAAAATAAGGGTTATGCTTGTTTTGTCAGCATCTGCGATGGGAATCGGAATTCTTGGACTGTTTTCATCCATTTGAAGGAGAACGAAATGTCCGGGCAATGCTTTTTTAGCGATTTCAGGTGCCTTGATCTGGAGAAGGTAGATATCCTCATAGAGTTTTTGTTTTTTGAGAATGCTCATTCTACATACACTCTCATGGCTGAGCCTTTGTTTGCTAGTGCTATTTCATAGACTCCCGGATTTTGGAATTGATAGGTAAAGAGATCATTTGCGCTCAGTGTATCAGAAAAGAAGAGATTCTCTGCTTCTTCTATCCTTATTTTTTCTTCAACATTGCTACTCACTTGCCAAGTGACACTATTCCCTGAGGTGAGATAAACTTCCTCTGGATCAAAAGCAAGGCTATCTCTGATCATGACGAGTGCAGAGCTTTGTGGAATTTTTTCCTGTTGTTCTCTGTTTTGTTCTGGTAAGGGTTGAGAAGGAATGATATTTTGTGGGTTTTCAGGAGTTTCGGGTTGTTTTTGAGTACATGCAAGAAGAAAAAGTAGCAAAATGAGTGTGAACCATTGTTTAACCATTGTCTACCAACCTCTAGAAATGAATAGTGCTCCTCTCTTTTATCAGCATTTTTTACTATATGTAAGTATAACTCCTTTATATTTGTTTTTATTTTTTTGGGATAATGAAAATAAAAAAACAAGAAAATGTCCCTCTATATTAATGAAAAGTTAGGCACAAGGAAAAAAGTCTCACTTTTGTTCATGCTTATATTTTTTTTATAAAAATGTCAAAAACAAATAAAAAAAATCAAACAAGAATTCTAAATAAAACTTTTATAGAGACTATAAAAAGCCTATTATAAAAAATACATAAAAAAATAAGGAGATAGAAAAAGTAATACCGGAAAAAAGCTGTTAAGGTTGTGCAAATTTCAGACACAGAGTTCTCAAATTCGCATCTTCAACAAGATTACAAATTTCAGGATCTTTATGCTTAATACCAAAAAAGGTTACACACCTATTCTTCTGGTAAGGATGGGTAATAACATTACAAAGTCTGATATTATCTAGATTAATAGCAACGCCTCTGAAGCATTTACCTTGCCATTCCAGACCAGACATTTGATAGCATAACAGAGTTTCATTGTAATCCAATGCTTTATGGTACAAACACCTGTCTCTTCCTTCACCTTCAGGTTGCTGAGCACAGAATTCAATGACAGGCTTCCATTCCTCGGGTGTTTCTGTAAGCTGAAGTAAGACAGGACCTTCTTTTCCAGCAATGGATTTCTCAATAGCAGTAATCTCAGATGCGACTCTTTCTTCTTTTGAAAGGGGTTCTTTAGGTGAGAAAAGAAAAAAGAGAATTCCTACTAAGAGCAAGGTAAAAATGATTGCGATAAGATATTGCTGTTTCATTTTCAAGTCACAAAAGCAGTTTCATACTCGCAGGAACCGCATCGCAGTTTTTTAGCTTTGATATCAAAGGAAAGCGTTTCGCCCATGCATTGGGGACAATACCCTGCTTGTCTCATACGCAAAGCTCTTCCCTTGCAGTTTATAAATTTTATGAAGCAAAAACACAGCAAAATGACGCTCAGGAGAGCTCATCTTTAAAAAAAATGATCTTTTTCCCTTGATATGGCAGAAAAAAAGGTTTGTATTCGTTGTGGTACTTCTATCCCAAGTTATAGCGCAATGAGAAAATGGTGCTTTGAATGCAGGAAAAAGGTAAGCTTAGAACAGGCTAAAGCTAGGAAAGTAGCAATGATGGAAGAGTAATCTTTTTAAAGTGTCTTACGCAGGAAATGACATGCCTGTCAAGATCTTTATAAAAACCTACGGCTGTAGCCATAATGTTTCTGATTCTGAAGTCATGGCTGGGCTTTTAAAAAACGCTGATTTTGAAATTATTAATAATGAAGAAGAAGCAAACGTAGTACTCATTAATTCATGCACGGTAAAAAATAAGAGTGAATCGAGCTTTTTTAATTATCTTGAAAAAGCAAAAGCAACGCGAAAACCCTTGGTGGTTGCAGGTTGTATTCCTCAAACCATGCCTGAAAAGCTTGCTGGTCTGCCCATGCTAGGAACAAAGCAAGTGAGTCATGTTGTTGAGGTTGTAGAAGAAGCTCTCAATGATAATCCGATTACTCTTTTGCAACAAGAGCCTCATGAACGCTTGAATCTTCCTAAAATAAGAGCTAATCCTGTTGTGGAAATTATCCCCATCCTTGACGGTTGCTTGAGTGCATGCACTTTTTGCTTAACCAAAAAGGCAAGAGGAACTCTGCGTTCCTTCTCTCCCGAGGAAATTCTCAAACAAGCAAAACAAGCTATTGCAGAGGGTGTAAAAGAGATCTGGCTGAGTAGTGAAGATAATGCTTGCTATGGTTTTGACATAAAAACAAATCTTGCAAAATTAGTGCAGCAAATCGCAACATTGGAAGGCGATTTCAAAATAAGAATAGGCATGGGCAATCCCCAACATTTCCTTCGTTATTCTGATGAACTTATTGAAGTGCTCAAACATGAAAAACTCTACAAGCTTATCCATATTCCTGTGCAATCAGGAAGTAATAAGGTCTTAAAAGAAATGAAAAGAGGCTACACGATTGAAGAATGGAAAGACCTAGTTCAAAAGCTTCGTAAAGCAATTCCCTCACTTACGATAGCAACAGATGTTATTGTTGCATTTCCTGGAGAAACCAAGGAAGAGTTTATGCAAACCATTGACCTGATCAAAGAAATGCAGCCTGATATTGTGAATATCTCTCGTTACAGTGATCGCCCAGGAACCTCTGCTGCAATGCGAGAAGATCAAATTGAAGGAAGTGAAAGCAAAGACAGATCACGTTTTTTAACAAGAACCTTTGAATTTTTAGCATTTGAAAAAAATAAGAAATGGCGTGGTTGGGAAGGAGAGGTAGTGATCACGGAGATAGGAAAAGATAATTCCTGGGTAGGAAGAAATCTTGCTTATAAGCCAGTTATTCTTCATGGAAATTATAAACTGGGAGACAAAGCACAGGTGAGAATTATGTACAATACTGTCTATGATTTAAGAGGAGAAGAACAAGAAGGATAAGCGCATTTCCTTGTGCTTAACTTTTCAAATATTTTTTTGATATTTTATGTTTTTTATTCTTCTTCTATTTCCCACATTTGTTCATAGGTCTTTTAATCTTTTTATCATCACGATAAAACGTTTCTTTTCTTATTTTTGTTTTTAGTTTTTTTTATAAAAAAATATAAGAATAAACGAATGATAGATTTTTTTCCTTGTGCTTAACGGTTTATTTTTTTATTCTAAAACCATGACGTTCTAGAGCTGTTGCATCTGAACGGAAAGCTTCTTTGGGTGGTTGTTTTTTATAGGAAGTGCGTGTAAAAAAGTAGATGCCCGTAAGGGCAATGGCAAGTAAGATCAGAGTGAAAATAAGTTTGGATACAAAAGATGTTGTTCTTGGTTCTTCTATTAATTCTTCAGGGGGAGGACTAGGTTCTTCTGGTGAAG
>JAGVYP010000030.1 GCA_018303205.1 Candidatus Woesearchaeota archaeon | reverse complement strand
GGAGAAGTAACAAGAATAAAATGAGAAAAATAATAAGCATAGTTTTTCTATGGTTACTTTGGCTTATTCCTTTTGTGAGTGCTAATGTGGGAGTTCCTTTGTCTCTTATTACTATTCCTTTTTATCCACTTATTGTAGGAATTGAAGTACTTGTTTTTTGGCTGTTAACAAAGAAATGGTTTCAGAAGAAAATAACTTTTGGAAAATGTGTAGGTGTAGTGCTACTTGCAAATATTATTACTGCTTTGATGGGTAATTTTTTCATTTTCATCGATTATGGATTTATTCCTGTAGCATGGTCTGGTTTTTTTCTTCTCTTTTTATTAGTGTTAGCATACATTCTCAGTGTTCTTGTAGAATGGAGTGTCTTAGTGTCTTTTTATAAAAAAGGGTTTACGAAAAAGCAGCTTTTTCATGTTGCGTGGTCAGCTAATCTTGCAAGTTATCTCGTCATATTTGGTGTGTTATTTCTTATTTCTTCTTTGAATATAATGTTACTGGAACCATTAGTTGAAATCATTGTTGGATATGGAATAGGGTTTATGATGTCCCTAATACTTAGCATAGGACCCTTAATAAGCACCTTTTTTGAACAACAGTTTTCCTCGTTTGCTTACAATTCTAGTCTTGTAGGAATGATAACCTTCTTTTGGATACCGTTGACTATTCTTGTAGAAATGTTTACCTTTTATTTTTGTACACAGAAAAAGATACCTTTCTTAAGAATGCTGAGCATGATCATAAGTATAAATATTGCAAGTATGCTTATCGTTCCACTCCTCTTTATGCTACTAGGGTATAATCCTCTTTATGCTTCTACTTTTTCTCTAACCTGGATCTCTTTTCTTTTTTTATACCTTATTTCCTTCGCAGTTTCCGTTGCAATGGAGGGACTTGTCCTACCATACTTTTTAGAAAAAGAATTACCAAGAAAAAAACTTTTTAAGATCTGTGCTATAATCAATGGAGTAAGTTATATATTCATGCCTGTGCTCTTGTATTTCTCCGGTGTAATTTATTCACTCTAAAAATTCAACGTCATCTACAATGCCATCTGCATTTAAGTCAATGCCTTCTACGACTTTTGCAATAAGTTTTGGATTAGACTTGTTTCCTTTGATGATTTCTGGAAAGTGCTTGATAAATGCTATCATTACTGCGCGTGTTCCCTGATGACGTTTTCCAGCAATAACAAGACAATGTTTTTTTTGATTAAAAGGGTTTTTTGTTTTTACAATGATTCCTGCTTCATCGCTATGGTAAGTTTTTTTAGTAATTTCTGAATGAATGCTCCAGTTTTGTTGTTCATCAAAATAAACAGAAAGCTTTGCATTGATTTTTCCTGTGATCGTATTAACAATAGGTCCTCCTATCAGAATAATGTTGTTGGTTAATTCTTCTTCCCGTACTTCAGTATCCAGTTTTACATTCAGATCAGGAACGTAATTCAGAAAAGTTCCTAAGAAGAGGGCAAAGTCTATTCCATAGTATCCATCCCTGCTTCTGGCTTTTTCTGGCCCATGGGGATCTGGACTTCCC
Organism: Candidatus Woesearchaeota archaeon; assembly: GCA_018303205.1. Classification (GTDB taxonomy): domain Archaea; phylum Nanobdellota; class Nanobdellia; order Woesearchaeales; family JAGWAF01; genus JAGVYP01. The sequence continues at coordinate 27,125 of JAGVYP010000030.1, read as the reverse complement.
ACAATAAGTGTTGCCTTTAATTGGCCTTCTTCAATAAAAGGTTCAAAGAATGCTTTGGTTGTTTTATCAAGTGAGGATATTTTTTGAGTAGTTTTAAAATCAGTAAACAAGATTACAAATGCTGGCTGGGTTAAGGAATAGAGTTGTGCTTGTGTTCCTCCAATGAAGATGGTTTTTGTTACTTCAATGAGTTTTGCTTTTTCTAATTTTCTAATGTGGTAATAGATTTTTTGTTCGTGCATATTGAGTTTTCGCGCTATTGCTTTGGGGTAAGAAGATTCTTCAGCCAGAGATTGGAGGATGCTTCTCGCTAATTTGCTTGTCAATGCCTTTGCTTGGAGAGGTGAAATTTCCTTTGCTGGAAGAGAGGATAATTCTCCTTTTTGTTCTTGGACGACAAACATGATAGTAAAAAATGTTTTTTAGTACTAGTAAAAATATATTAATAACATTTATAAAGCTTTGCCCTTTGAACAGGAGCATGTGCGGCATCATAGGGTATCAAGGAAAAAGAGATAGCATTGCTGTAGTGCTCAAAGGACTCCAAAGATTGGAATATCGAGGATATGACAGCTGGGGAATTGGCAATAGCAATTTCGAAATAGAAAAAAGAGTGGGGAAAATAGGGCATATCAAAAGAGAAAATTTGCATCTTAAAGATACCTCTATAGTCATAGGGCATACACGCTGGGCAACGAATGGGAGTGTTACACAAAATAATGCACACCCGCATTTTTCTGAAGATAAGACTATTATGGTGATCCATAATGGAATTGTTGAAAATTATCAGGAAATAAAAGAAAGACTACAAAAAAAAGGCTACTCGTTTAGAACAGAAACTGATACAGAAGTTATTCCCTATCTGATCCAGTTTTATCTTAAAAAAGAAAAAATATTTTCTAAAGCTTTTGTTGCTATGTTACACGAAATAAAGGGAAGCTATGCAATTCTCGCTCTTCAAAAAGGAAATGATCAAATGCTTTTTGCACGAGAAGGCTCTCCTCTTTGTATCGGTCTTGGAAAAGAGGAGTTTTTTATAGCAAGTGATGTTCCTGCATTTTTAGAATACACTAAGAAAGTTATTTTTTTAGAAGATAATCAATATGGAATTCTTGAAAAAGAGAAGATTGAAATTTTTGATCTGAAAAATAATAAAAAAATAAAGCAAAAGATAGAAACGATAACATGGAATTTAGAACAAGCAGAAAAAGGAGATTACCCTCATTTTATGCTGAAAGAGATCATGGAACAAAAAGAGACCATAGGAAAAGCATTACAGCAAGACGAAAAAGCTATTGCATATATTGCTTCTCTGATCAATAAAGCATATGGAACCTTTTTTGTAGGGTGTGGAACAGCAGGTCATACTGCCCAAATAGCAGAATATCTTTTTGCAGAAATAGCAAAAAAACATGTCAATGTTGTTGAAGCTTCTGAATTTCCTTATTTTGAACAATTTTTAACAAGAAAAACAGTGATGATTGTTGTTTCTCAAAGTGGGGAAACCGCTGATGTGATTGCAGCGATGAAAGCTGCCAAGAAAAAAGGAGTTACTGTTATTGCAATCGTCAATGTCATGGGAAGTACAGTCATGCGCATGGCAGATTATAGCATCCTCACCAATGCAGGGCCAGAAATAGCAGTTGCAAGCACAAAAGCAACAACAGCACAAATAACCTTATGGATATGGTTGGCATATGCATGCGCAGGAAAAGGAGAAGAAGGTAAAAAAATGCTACAAGAAACAAGCAAGAAACTTGCTCTTCTTTTTGAAAAAGAAAAGTTAGAAGAAATAAAAAAAATAAGTAGGAGCATAAAAAATAAAAAAGATCATTATGTGATTGGGAGAGGAGTACAATATCCTCTGGCAAAAGAAGCTGCGTTAAAAATAAAAGAGGTATCTTATGTGCATGCAGAAGGCATGAGTGGAGGAGAATTAAAACATGGAACTATTGCACTCATAGAAAAAGGGACCCCTGTTACTGTCTTAGTTGCACATGATGAAACTCAACAAGAAATTTTAAGCAATGCCTCAGAGATCAAAGCACGAGGAGGCCATATCATTGGGATTGCTCCTGAAAACAATGAACTTTTTGATGATTACATAGCGATTCCTGATGTAGGAAATGCATCTCCACTCGCACTTCTGATTCCTGTACAATTACTTGCATATCATTTGGCAGTTGCACGAGGATGTGATGTAGACAAACCAAGGAATTTAGCAAAGAGTGTTACGGTAAAATGAAAAACAAAAAAAATATTGTCGTGTTTGGCGGAGGAACAGGATCAAGTACGTTACTCAAAGGATTGGTAAAACTTGAAAATGTTCAGGTGACTGCGGTGTTGGCAGCTTTTGATGATGGTGGCAGTGGAGGAAAGCTAAGAGAGCAACTCCATATTTTACCGCCGGGAGATCCCAGAGTTTGCTTAGCTGCAACAACAGAGTATGAAGAACTGCTCAACTATCGCTTTCAAGAAGGAGACTTACGAGGACATACCGTTGGCAATATTATTCTTGCAGGTTTAGAAAAAATAAAAGAAAATATGAGTGAAGCACTTGCAGAAGCAACAACACTCTTTCACGCTCCTTTAACTATTCTTCCGGTAACTGAGGAACAAGCGCATCTTTTTGTAATTTTAGAAGAGGGAAGTATTGTAAAAGGTGAGGATACGGTTTCTAATTTTCCACCTGAAGGAAAAATGGCAAAGGAAAATGTGAAAAAAGTAGAGCTTACCCCAAAACCAAAAGCAAACCCTCTTGTTATAAAAGCCATCGCACAAGCTGATCTGATCCTTATCGCTCCAGGAAATCTCTACGCGAGCTGTTTATCCCATTTTCTGGTAAAAGGAGTTCCTGAAGCAATCAAAAAAAGCAAGGCAAAGAAGGTATATGTTTCGAATATCTTCACAAAATGGGGACATCTTCATTATACTGCACAGGATTTTGTTAACGAAATACAAAAATTTGTTTCTGTTGATTATGTACTTGTCAATAATGCAAAGCCAAACAAAAAAGTTATTGAACATTATAAAAAACACAATCAATACTTTGTTGAAGCAGATACAGAAAAAATACAAGGCATTAAAATTATAAAAGATAATTTCACCCATGATACACAGCTCAAGCAAGATGTTGCAGATAAAGTAAGAAGAGAAATCATAAGACATAAATATGACAAAGTCGTAAAACATGTTAGCATGATGATCAACCATGATTAAAGCAATAATCCTAGACTTAGATGATACACTGATTGATACTACAGAACAGCTTACAGAGCCCTGGGAAGAAATGTTAGTTCTCGTACTTTCTGAACAAACAGGAAGAACATTGAGAGAAATAAAGAGTATCTTAAAACGCTTCAAAAAAACAAATATGCCTACAAATAAACTTACACTTGCTTTCTGTGAACATTTTGGAATAAATTATAATGCGGTGAAGGAAGAGGTATCTAGAAGAATAAGTCTTTCTTCTTTGAAATTGAGTTATGATGCAAAAAGATTCTTGAGAAGCATGGGACCATATAAAATATTTCTTATCACTACAGGATCAAAAATACTTCAAGAAAGAAAATTACAACATCTTGGATTAGTTGGACATTTCACAGTTTTCTTTGATGAAAGTGATGGAAACAAAACAGTATTTATGAAAAAAATATTGGGAAAGTATAGTTCAGAAGAATTGATTTGTATAGGAGATAATATCAAAAATGAGATTACGGCAGCAAATAGTCTTAATATTTCTACTATCAGGGTTTTAAAAGGAAAAAGAAAAGATCTTAGACCTGAAAAAAAAGATGAAACTCCAACATGGACCGTACACACGCTTCAAGAAGCTCTCAAAATTATAGAGACCCAGCAAAGAGTGTATCTACATAAAACAGCTCTTTCAAGCAGAAAACCAACTCCGTCAAGAAGAATACCCACAGTGAGATAAAAAATATGATGATCACTCTTGCCTTGGAGCAAAATCAGGAGAAGGCACGATTCATGCAGTGCCTTCGACACAAGATCTCCGATCAAAGGAGGAGTAGATCTCCGCAAGAGTGTTCAAATAAAGAAAAGATGGATAAGAGAAAAAAATAAGATCAAAGCAAAAAAAATAAAAACATTCTTAAACTCAGAAGAGAAAAAAAGAACATGCAAGCCGTTATTTTAGCAGCAGGAAAAAGCACAAGAACGCATCCGTTAACACTGACAAGACCAAAAGCGTTACTTCCCATCGCAGGAAGACCTTTGCTTTCCCATCAATTGGAAGCATTGCATGGTATTGCAAAAGAAGTATTTATTGTAGTAGGATATAAGGGAGAAATGATAAAAAAAAAATATAGTCATCGCTATGGCAATATCAGACTTACTTTTGTGCAACAAGAAGAACAATTAGGAACAGGACATGCACTCATGCAAGTTCAACGTTTTCTAAAGAAGCGATTTATCGTGCTTTATGGAGATGATCTTTATAGTAGGGAAGATTTGAAGCAAGTTGCAAAAACCAAGTGGGGTGTATTGGTAAAAGAAGTAGAAGACCCTTCACGTTTTGGTATTGTAATTACGGAGAATGATAAAGCAGTAGAGATTGTAGAGAAACCTACCCAAGATGTGGGGAATCTTGCAAATGCAGGAGCATTTGTGTTTACTCCAGAGATCTTTCAAAGTGAAATAGGAAAAAGTATGCGAGGGGAATTTGAGATTACTGATATGTTTAATGCAATAGCAAAAAAACAAATCATAACTCCTGTTACTGTAAAGAAAGGATGGATTCCTATTGGTTATCCTTGGGATGTCTTAAATGCAAATGAGTTTTTATTAAATGAGATGAAAGGGCAAACCATCAAAGGAAGTGTAGAAAAAGGAGTTGTCATAAAAGGCTCAGTTAAAATAGGAAGAGGAACACTTGTTAAAGCAGGAACGTATATTGAAGGACCTGTTGTCATTGGAGAAGATTGCATCATTGGCCCAGGAGCATATCTAAGACCACACACGAGTATGGGTGACAAATGCAAGATAGGAAGAGCAGAAATTGTAGATAGTGTTCTTATGGATGAAGTGAACGCAAAGCATACCTGTTATATAGGGCATTCTGTTGTGGGAGAAGGATCTAATATTGCAGCAGGAACCGTAACTGCAGATTACAGACATGATAGAACAAATAATGTTACTTTAGTAAATGGAAAAAAAGTTGATAGTGGGAGAAGAAAGCTTGGAAGCTTTATGGGAGATCATGTGCATACAGGCATCAACTGTTGTATTTATCCTGGAAGAATGATCTGGCCAGGAAAAAGTGTCTTACCAGGTGAAATTGTCACAAAGAATGTTGAAGAATGAAGAAAAGACAGGAAAGAAATATTAGAAAAAGTTAGTAAGAAGGTCATCACCTTGGAGCAAAATCAGAAATCAATCCGATTCATGCAGGATTGATTTCACAGGAGCTCTAAGGGACGAAGAGTAGATCTCCGTGATGACCTTCCAAAGAATTAATATTTTCATAATGATCTTTGATTTAAAAAAAGATTGCTACCAAAAGAAAAGAGGTTCATATTCCAGGTTATTAAATCTTTTTTGTAGAGTTTGCAAAAAACAATTTGCTGTATATCAAAAGGATGGTGCTGGAAATTTAAGACGGCTTTATTTTGATAGGATTCTGTATCCTAAAAAGATTGTTCATCTTGAAAAGAAATTATGGTCAAGCGTTCCACCGTTATCGTGCCATTCTTGTAGAGAAGCATTGGGTACGCCTTACCTTTATAAAAAAGAGCATAGAAAAGCATTCAAACTCTATCAAGACGCAGTGATAAAGAAAATAAGAAAAAATAAATCATAATTTTGTCAGATCCACATACCTTACCTGGAGAAGTTGTAATGAAAAATATATGGTGAAAACAATGAAAAGAGAGTATATACATCATTTTCGAATTATTTTAAGTAGTGTTCTAATAACCATTTTCCTATGGTTTCTTATATATGTTATAGGATCGCAATTTTATCTTTTTCAAGTCATATGTAAAGTAGGAGCAAAATGCCCGGACCAATTGGAAGTATATTGGAATGCATATAACTGGTTTTTATTGTTTGGATTTTTATGTATTCTCGTAATCTATTATTTGATTAGTGCTATAAGACTTAGGAAGAAGAATATTTAATATTGAGAAAACGTTTTAAAAGTTTATGTCAGTTCTCTTTTGAGAATTTTATGAGCTCTGTTTAATGCTTTGAATTTTTCTAAATCTCCTCCAGGCATGTCTGGATGGAGTGATTTTGCTAATTCTCTATATCTTTTGTTAATGAGATCAAGATCTAATGACTTTTCATCAATGCCTAAAAGCTCCCTTGCTTTTTTACGCTGTTCTTGCACATCTTTGTCTTCGGAAAATGCATGAATAAATTCTTCCATGGTTTTTTGTTTATTTAATAATGCATGCACTTCAAATTCAATGACTTTCAAAACAACATACAGATTTTCTACAAACTTATTATCAGAATTATAACTATAATGAAGATAGTATCCCTCAAGATACCAAGAAGCGCTTGCTGGTGCTTTTTTCATTCCGACAGGCTCAAGAGGTATATCAACATCATCTTCTGTAAGATCCAGATTTTTTAAAACGCTTATAATTTTATTTTTATATTGTAATGATCTTCGATGAAAAGAATCTTTTATCGTGATAACATTAAATTCATATCCTTTCACTTTTATGATAGCCATGTTGACCAAACAGAGGTTCAATTTATAAAGGTTAGTGTAGATTTGAAAATACATAAAAGAAATGAAGTTATTTGAACTAATATTACCCTATCTTTCTGATAGTGCCTTTATATGCGTCTACTTCTATAAGATCATGATCTTTGAATATTCGCGTTGCAAATGTTGCTTGAACGATGCCAGGTATCTTCAGTTCTCGACTTATGATTGCGGCATGTGATAATAAACCTCCTTGTTCAGCAACAATTGCAGATGCCTTTTCACAGAGCATCATAATGTCTGGACTTGTAGATTCAGCAATTAAAATATCACCTTTCTTCATTTTTTTATTAATTTCTGCGATGGATTCATGATCATTGAGCATGGGAGCAATGATTGCTCTTCCTCTTACTTTTCCAGGGCTGATAGGAATGCCTTGTATCTCTGTTTTTTGAGTAAAAGTGAGTCTTTGACTTAATGCTAAAGATTGAAAGCTGGATAATCTTTGAAGATTTCCTTCTATCACAAGAGATCCATGTGCTTTTTTTCTTTCATTCAATATGTTCTGATCAGGTTCTTTTCCATCAAATAAGTCAAGCAACTCATCTTTATAGAGATAATGAGCATCATTTTCTTTCAAGAAATGTTGTGAACAATAGTTGAGTATGTTATCAATGACACCATTTTTAAAAAAATATGCATTCATAACTTCTCTTGCTTTAAATTTGAATTTGTTGGTAAGATAGGTATTCTTTTTTGCTTTAATAGGACCCTTTGTATAAGCAAGGTCAGTAAACATAAATTCTGCAAGTCCATAATATTTCCATAATTTTGCTATAAAGTCGATATCTTCATCTAACTCTTTTTTATTGATATGTTTAGGAATAATTTTATATTTAGGAATGATTTTTTTATGAGCACGGGATACATATTTTTTAAATTTTTTAAAGTAGATGTTGAATTTTTCTTGATCTGAGTAAAAAGCTAATCCTTTTTCCATACATTTCTTTTCATGTTTTTTAGTTATGTACACCTCAAAAAGATTTGGTTGATGGAGGACCATGATTCCACCTTGTGACAAGGGGCCTTTGAGAAGAAATTCTCCATGCAGAGCACTTAAAGTACTGTTTGTGGTAAAATATTTTTTAAAATCTGAAGAAGATAATGAAGAAAGAACCATTTACCAGACCCTTATTCTTTTTTGTACGGCAGACCATATGTGTTTGATAGTATCTTTGTAAACCGGAACACCTAAACAATAAGGATCTACGATATCTCCTTGTTCATCTAAGAGCATAACAGGAGCATCAGCGCCGTAAATCCTTTGGACATCTGTTACATGTTTTTCCGTCATACACCATAGTGCAGCAACATTCACTTGAGCTTGGGTTTGATCACAATGACTTTTTAATTTTCTTGGATTGAACCCTAACTCTTCTAATGCTTGTGCTTTTTGATGTTTTGCTAAACTTAAGAGTTTATCATTTGCAATGAGATACGCTCTTGTTATTAAGTCATCATTTGTTTCATCAAGAGCTTCAGCAATTCTTCTTTCTTGAGCTGAAAGTAAATCTAATGCTAATGCTTGATGAATATAGAAAAGAGCACCTTTCACAGGGACATTTCCTGTTCTAAAATCATGTAAAGAAGTTCCGCTGGAGGTTGCTTTCAATTCTTGCAATCCCATAAAATTAATGTATTGCTGAACAAATAACTCACCTACGGGAGACCTATCATGGTTTGCTGAACAAATTAGTTCTATTGTTTTCAATAGGTACAACCCCCAGAAAATCCATCAATATGCCTTCGCATACCGACCCAAATTTCTGAGATAACATCTTTATAAAATTTGACACCTTTACAATAAGGATCTGGTACACCAAAACAATAAACATCTGGGATACCTCCTGATTTTATTTTGTCTGCATACATTTCTCTAACAGTTATTCCATCATTCTCGGTCATACAAAGAATCATAACAGGAGAATCTCCTCTTATTCGAACCGTCTGATCTCTTTGTGCTTTTAATAGTCTTGGATTAAAACCTAATTCTTCTAATGCTTGTGCTCTTTGCTGTCCTGCTAAAGCAAGCAATTTGTCATTAGCTATGAGATACCCTGTTTTGATTAATGAAGTATCACTTGATTCGGTAAGTGCTTCAATAGTTTGTCTTTCTTGAGCTGATAATAAGCCTAATTCTAATGCTTGGTTTATATATAAAAGAGCACTTGCTACAGGGATATTTCCTGTTCTGAAATTAGCTACACAAGTACCGCTAGAGATTATAAGATATTCTCCAAAACTGTCCTCTTCATACATCAGCTGCTCAAGGTCAAATCTCCCATCAGGATTTTTTAGTTCAAGATGCTGTTGAGCAAAAAATCTTCCTACTGAAGCCATATCATCTCTTGAATCAACTACTTCAACCTGTACACCCCCTGAAATATTATTATCTCCTGAAGAAACTAAATGAGGTATTCTTGCTACTTTTTCATTTTCCATGTTTTACCACCTTTAATTTAAATGAGTATTATACCTAAAGGAAATATTTAAATATAAGCCTACCATAACTAGTAGGTATGCAAACAGAACTTCAATCAGCAGGACTTACAGAAGGAGAAGCAAAGGTATATCTTGCACTTTTATCTCTAGGCTCATCTACCACAGGACCTATCATAGAAGAATCGGGCATTGCAAGATCTTTTGTGTATAATATTCTTGAAAAATTAATTGAGAAAGGCTTGGTATCCTCTATTGTGAAAGACAATATGAAATATTATCAAGCAGCTGATCCTGAAAGAATTCTTGACTATTTAGAAAAAAAGAAACAAACCATCGATGAGCATAGCAAAAGCTTGCGAAAAATGCTACCAAAGCTTTCAGCGTTAAGAGAAGAGAATCCTACTATTCAAATTCAAATGTATGGAGGATTTAGAGGATTGCAAACCGTTTTTGAACATTATCATAAAAAATTAAAAAAAGGTGAAGAAACACTTACGCTAGGGATATGTCCTTTTCAAGAAGAAAAATATCATGAGTATTGGCATGAAGATCATGAAAGACGCGTAAAAGAAGGAACAAAGAACAGAATGTTATTCAATAAAGGAACAAACCCTGCTATCTTGAAAAATAGAAATTCCTATAAGGGTTGTGAAGCACGATATATGGAAACAGATATGGAAACACCGGCATGGATCTTCACTTATAAGGATGTCACCCAAATCTATCTTCAAGACAGAAAGAAACCTTTTGTTGTTGAAATCATAAATAAACAAATTGCAGAAACATTTAAAGCATATTTCGAAGATTACTGGAAAAATACGAAGAAGTTTAAATAAATGAATTACCCTATCTTTCTCACAAACGTTAAGAATCCGGAATGTCCTATTCCTTGTGTTTTGGGTCTTGCCTTTCTGTCTTCGATATCCCATTCTCTTTCTATGAGTTCTATCGTTTTGACGATGAAAAGATCTTCCTGTTTTTCTACTTCTTTGCAGAAATCAACAACTTGAGTAACGTGGGGTGAATAAGAAATAAACCATCCTCCTGATGTTAATACTTTCATTGCATGTTTGACAACGAGATAAGGATCAGGAAGATCTAAGATGAGCACATCAACTTTTTTTTGTGGAATAGATTTTGTAACATCATGTTTTTTGATAAAACAATTTTTAATTTTCATTTTTTCTATGTTTTCTTTTGCTATGCGCAAATGTTCATCAAGAATGTCATAGGTATGCACTTCTTTTACAAGATTGGCAAGAGCAATGGCTAATGCTCCAGAACCTGTTCCTGCATCAACAACGATACTATTTTTGTTTAAGCCTGTTATTGCGATAATGACACCGATATCTTTCAAGGGAATCGTTTGTGGACCTCTGGTCATTCTCCAGTATTCATCACAGAACTGTGCATCAAAGATTGAAAAGGTAAAACCCATGTTGGTTTTTGCTTGTTTTTTCTTGAAAGCATTTTTTTTGAGAACTCCTTCATTGCAATGAAAATCCCTCGTAAGGTCTGCGACATAATATTTTTTGAATTTGCTAATAACTCGTTCTTTTCCTTCGATGGTTTCTTTTCTTTTTTTATGTATCAGGATTTTTGCCATAGTGCCTTTTGAAGATGTTTATAATCTTCGGGTGTTTTGAGCGGAAAACAATGTTTTTGAGGTATGCGTATCGTGTGAAGCTCATTCCTTTTTATAAGTTCTGGAAAAAGAGCTTTTTCAAAATCAGGAGTGAGAGAAAGAGGAAAAAAAGAAGGAAACTGTTGAATAACCTCTGATGAAAGAAGGGTAACAGCAAAGTGATATTCATTCTTTTTAATAGGGGTCATGTTGACAAGTGAAGTGGGACTTTGAAGAGTAACTATACTGACAAGTTTTTTTTGTTTGAGATGTTTTTCAATAATGAATGTTGGAAAATCTGGAAAATTAAGGATAATGTCTGCGCCATTATGAATAAGAAGAAGCTTTGCTTTATCCAAGAGCCCTTTGCGATATGCATGGTATAATGCTCCTGTTTTTCCTGGAAGATCGGAAGGGTCTTCGCTGTACAGGATATGGACGTTTTCATATTTTTCAAGTTTTTTCTTGACAGAATCCTGAAGATGATTTACTAAGATAAGAAAGTGAGAGAAACCTCTTTTTTGGTACATATCAAGGATATGCTCAATAGGGGTTTTTTCTTGTAAGGGAGTAGCTGCTTTTTGCCAATGGTCATGGGTAAGACTATGTAATCGCGTTCCTTTTCCTCCTGCGGGAATAACAATGAGAACTTTTTCCTTGGGTATCATAAAAAGCGGGGACCGGGATTTGCACCCAGGATGGGAGGGTTGCAGCCTCCTGCCTTACTGCTTGGCTATCCCCGCAGTGTAAAAAAGAGGCTTTGTTTGGTTTATAAAAGTTATGGGGAGGCTCTGTCCTAAATCTCACTAACGTTCGGGTTAGCAGCTTCTCGTGTAGTTCTTCTTTTTGTTGATGAGTGACATTCTCCGGATGAGACAACCCTCTTGTCACTGTTTATCTTTTTTGTTTACACACTCGACCTTATGCTGCTAACCAACATTTAGGACAGAGCCTTATGGGGATAAACATTTATAAAGAAACACTCTGTTCTCTTATAAGAGGCCCTGTAGCCTAGCCTGGATAGGGCGACAGCCTTCTAAGCTGAGATAAGTGAGCTATGGCTCGTTATCGTTTATTAGATCCCGCGTTCGAATCGCGGCAGGGCCGCTTATTTTATGACCATGAGCTTTGAAAATAAAACAGTGATAGTAACAGGAGGAGCACAAGGTATTGGTAAATCTATCGCACAACAATTTCTGAAAGAAGGTGCTCAGGTTATTGTTTTTGATGTGAAAAAACCAGAGTATGAAGTGCTCTTTCAGAAAGTAGATATTACGAATGAAAGAAAAGTACGGAAAGCATTAAGAAAAATAGGAAAGCTTGATGTTTTGATAAATAATGCAGGTATTTATTTTCAAAAAAAACTTGACAGTCTGACAGGAAAAGAATGGGACTCTTTTTTCTCAGTAAATGTGAAAGGAACTTTTTTAATGAGTAAATATGCTCTTCCGTTATTAAGAAAGAGTAAAGGTTGCATTGTCAATGTTTCTTCTGCATTATCTGTAAAACCTGATGCCAGCTGTGCAGCATATTGTTCTTCTAAAGCTGCGTTAAATATGCTCACAAAAACCCTGGCTTTGGAAGTTGCAAAAGATAGTGTACGGATTAATGCAGTATTACCAGGCCCTATTGATACAGGGATTTTTAGTTCTGAAAAAGAAAAACAAGACTATATCGCTGCTAACCCCATGAAACGTATAGGAAAACCAGAAGAAGTAGCTCATCTTGTTCTTTTTTTATGTTCTGAAAAAGCAACGTACATAACAGGCATGTTATGCACTGTTGATGGTGGGGAAGCACTGAACTAAGGTTCTACAGAGACGCTGGTCATCATTCCAGAAGTTAAGTGTTCAGCAATATGGCAATGCAACATCCATTCTCCTGGATTGGTAACATCGACTAAAATGTCAATAGTGCTTCCTGTGGGTACAAGAACTGTATCTTTCCAGACCAGGTTTTCATTGGATTTTTCATTAATGGATAATACTAAGAAACGCTGACCATGAAGATGAATAGGATGCTGCATAGGGTGCATACTGTTTGGATTGTTAAATAATCGTATTTTTATTTTATCTCCTACTTTTGCTTTGTACATAATGTCCATGTTTTCTTTTCCTGTTTTTTTATCGCGAATAATCCAATTTGTATTTTCTGAAGTACTCAGGGAGTTCATCATTGCCATGTCATCTTCCCACTCTATGGGCTCAATTTTTCCCATCATGGACATTCCTTGCATCATATCTTTTTCGTTATCGCAATTGCCCATCATTTCTCCATTGGGCATTTGATGGCATGACATATCGTCCATAGATGAAGGATCTTCCATCATAGCTCCCATGCCCTGCATATTCATCATGTTCATTTCCATAGTAAGTTCTAACTCATAATCAACAGGTTTATCAAAATATGATTTGAATTGATTGATGTCTTCAATAACCTCTTGATTTTCTTTTAAGGTATTAAACTGTTTTGAATAATCAGATGATATTTTTTTATTTGTAACATCAATAATAACTAAATCATAAATTTTTTCCGGATTTTTATTTTGTATTTGGTATTGTCCTGATTTTTCGAAATAAACTTCTATGATGTATCTTTCAGCAGGTGCGATAATTATGTTTTCTACAAATGTTTCTTTTTCATATTTGCCAAGGTCACTGCCGACTAATTTTATTTTTGCTCCTGGTATGACCAGATTGAATGGACGAACATTAGCAACATTGGTTATGTAGAATCTGATTATTTCTCCTTTGTTTGCTTCTAATGCATAATTTGTTTCGCCATTGACAAGCATGACATTGCCAAATCTTCCCATGAGAGCGTGTGTTGCATACTCTTTTCCAAAAGGGACCAATCCTTGATCATTGATAAGGATGTCGTCAAGAATGAGTATTTCTTCTCTGTTGACAGGATTGAAATAATTTGTTTCTTGTATAAGCATGTTTCCGTATAATCCCAAATCTTGTTGCATGTCTTCTCTGACATGAGGATGATACCAGAAGATGCCTGTGTCAGGAAATGAAACCGTGTAAGTGTATGTTTCTCCTGGTTGTATTTCTTTTTGAGAAACACCTGGAACACCATCATCTTTAATATTATGTCTAAGACCATGCCAATGGATGGTTGTAGGTTGATCAATATTATTTTGGAAATGAACAGTTATAGTTGATCCTTTTTGTACTTTAAAGAAGGGTCCTGGAATTTGACCATTGTATCCATACATGGCATATTTTTTTCCATTGATTTCTTTCATAATAATTTCAGCAATAAGATCAATTTTATCACCATCAGATAACTCTAAGGTAGATGTTGATGTTGCTTGTTGGTCTATTGTTGCTGGAAGGAAACCTGCATTGGAAATGGTTGTTATTTCTTCATTTTTTTTCTCGTTAAAAAGAGGTATTACTATAATGAGAGCAATAATGACTATTACGACCGCCATGATAAGATCAGATTTTTTCATAACATACTACCTTGCTTATGCATACATATGCTTCTTAACACAATCTCCACAGATACCTTTTATTTTTACACATTTTGGACATTTGCATTTTTCTTCCATAGATTTCACCTTGTACGAGGATATTATAAAATGATCGTTTTATTATTTTTTATTAAGCTGATTCTTGTGTACTACGCAGCTCATAAGCCGAACACCTATTTTTCCTCATATAATTTTATGATGTTTTTTCATGTTTTTGATCCTAAAAAGGGAATATCCTGTTGGTATTCATTTCTTTTTTGACTGCTTCTTTTTGCATTTTATTACTTCCTTTTTTTCAAGTATTAAGCTCCCTATGTAATCGCAGTGTTTGCATACGTATTTTCCAAATTGGAAACCCATGTATAAAGTTATATCATCTGATTTGCATAAGGGGCATAAGAGTATTCTGAGTGTTCTCTTCATAGGGTTTTGATGTATCTTTCTTTTTCACAAATATGATCTCCTCTAGATTGCATGCAGCCTTCGCATGCTAATTGACCTGTGGGAACATAATTTTGTGTGGGCTGCATCTTCATCCACATACCACCGGTTTTGGCACAGATCTCTTTGAATGAAAGACTTGCATAAGGATCTTTGTTCAGTACATTATTTCCTGTTGTACTTTGTCCAAAATCATCTTTGAATACGAAAAATATTGTTACGATGATCAATGCAATAACAGTTCCTTTCCAGAGTTTTGACCTTTTTATAGATATATAATCAGTGTTCATATACTTACCTCCTTATAACCGGTTTAGTGTTTTTTCTTCATTTTTTCTTTTTAAAAAACTGATAGATGATAAAGATTACAATAACAAACCCTGCAAGGATCAATAACCAGGAAGCGGGAGACAACCCAGAGGTTACGGGTTGTGTCATTGATTGCACTAGTGGATGATGCCCCATGATTACCTCTTACATGTTTTTGTATTAATTTTCACTGATAAAAAAATGAGGGTTATCATAAGTAAAATTACTCCTAGGAATCCTAATTCTAAACCTTTGAAAGGCAGGACTGCAACAAAACTTCCCAAGCCAAGAATGCTCAGTAATCCTATTGCGCAGGAAGGACAGGAAGGTGTAAGAACACTTACGAAGATACTTGACGAACCAATGCTCACAGTGGAAAATACTTGTCTTCGAACAAGAAAGATGCTCAGAGATAAAACAATACCTGCTAAAATTGAGATAAGGATAAGAAATATAAGAGAAATATTGCTTATTGAAGTAAAACTTCCTATCAGCAAGGAACTGATAAGTTGAAATGAGAAGTTAGAAAAAATAAGTTTAGAGTTGGTAATTAAAATATTAAAGGAGAAAATAATGAAAGCAAGAACAGAGGTTAAAAGAAGGTAATTCTTGCTTTCATAGACTTCTTTCAATGCTTTCTTTATTTCATGAACATACTTCATTATTTTCTCCAAAAAAGTTTAATTCAATTCAGATTCTATCACTTGTTGGAAAACACTAAAGGGTTGTGCACCACTCACAAGTTTTCCATTAATGAGAAAACCAGGTGTTCCTGTAATTCCAGCAGCACTACCATCCGCAATGTCTTTCTGCACTTCACTAGCATATTTTCCTTTGTCTAAACAATCATTGAACATTTCAGTATTCAAACTAAGATCGAGAGCATATTGCTTGAAAGACGTAACACCACCAGTTACTCCTTTCTCAAAGATGGTATCATGCATTTCCCAGAACTTTCCCTGATCATCAGCACATTCTGAAGCTTCTGCAGCCTTTTGAGCGTTAGGATGAAAGCTTAATGGAAAATCCCTATAGATAAACTTTACTTTGCCAGTATCGATATATTGTTTCATAATTTGAGGAAAAGTATCCTTATGAAATCTTGCACAAAAGGGACATTCGAAATCGCTAAATTCTACAATGGTCACAGGAGCATTAGCATCTCCTTTGAATGGATCATCATCAACAAGAGAGTTCATATCTACCACTGTAGGCTGGGCAATTTGTTGAGAAGGCTGTGAAGGAACAGAAAGTAGGGGAGCAGCATTTCCTATCGGAATAGTATAATCTCTCCAAAGTATAATCACAAGAACTACAATGAGGATTGCAGTTGCTGCTTTCCAAAGAGTATCTTTTTTTATGGTAAGAGTGTCATTTTCTTTATTTTCTTTTTCCATGATGATCACCTAGCATGTTTCATACGTTGAAACAATATATAAATCGTTTTGAAACAATGTTTCAAAAAATGTAGCAAAGCTTAAATATATTCTAATTTTTCTTTAGAAGATGGAAAAAAATAAGATTAATCTTTACAAGAGAATCAGTTTAACATTTATCACCATACTGGTTATCGTTGTCTTGATAGTCAGTTTTGTAACGTACATGCACCAAGATAGAACAAGTGCAGATCCTCTTATTCACTGGACTGTACAGCACCATTTTGGAATTACCATAGCTCTTATTCTCATCGCATTAATCTTAGGTTATTTTTTATCCCATCTTACGTACAACGAATTACGAAAAACAAGGTCAGAGTCAAAAAAAATTCTCAATGTACTCTTTCGATTCCTTCAAAAAGAGGAAAAAGAGATTATTGATTATCTTATAAAAAACAAAGGTGAAGCAAATCAGGCAGACATCGCAAGGCTTCCTAATCTGAATAGGGTTAAAGCATTTAGAGTATTGCAAAAAATGCAGGGAAAAAATCTTGTTAGTATTACAGCGCATGGTAAGATAAGAAAAGTAGGGATAAGCAAGGAAATCACCCCTCTTCTTCAGGAAGAAGAAATAGGTTATAGCAAATAATGACAAAATCTCTATCTAAAGCAGGTTAGAGCTCTGCACGTGAAAACGAGGCATTTGGTATTTATTTGTCAAAAATAATTTATTTATATAGTAAAAATATTGTTTTAATACTCTTTTCCTTTCGTGTATACTGCATAATTCATGAGAATAATACCTGCTATACCGAGCAGAGGTCTAGAGGGGTTCAAGATCCAGCATCGCTCCGAGAGCTCGTAAAAAATTTGCTAGCTCATCTTTTTATATAACTTCTGGCATAAATAGAGCATATGAAGGTAAACAGATTTCCCTTTCCAGAATCAGTTCCGGTAAGGATTTCTCATCCTGCTGGACAGTTTGCTCACGAAAATTTTCCTCAAACAAGATATGCAGTTGATTTTCTTTTACCAGTTGATACTCCAGTGATTGCTGTGAAGTCAGGCAAAGTTATCCTTGTGAAACAAGATTCTGATAATATTCATTTTAATCCTGCAGATCTTGAAGGAAAAACTCTTGAAGAAATTATGCAATTAGCAGCTGAGCATACTAATCTTGTTGCTATTGATCATGGAAACGGTGAACTCACAGAATATTTACATCTCAGAAGAGATGGAGCAACAGTACAAGTCGGACAAGAGGTTACAGAAGGTGACGTAATAGGCTATACGGGATATACAGGTATCATGACAGAACCACACTTACATTATAATGCTTTTAATAGCAAAGGAGAGAGCATACCGACAGAGTTCCCGAGGCAATCAGAACAATAAGATATATGAAATGTTTTTTCCTATAATTGGTTTTTATTCTAATTTCATCTTCTGACAACAAGGGAGAAAAGTAAGATGAAACAAACAGAAAAAAAGGGTTTAGTGGTAGAAAACATTAATTTTAACTATATAGTAAATATTTCTCTTGATAAAGAAGCGAAGATAAAGTAAAATAAAGCAAAATAAAGCTTCTTAAAGTCTAAAAAGAAATTTTAAAAGACTTTTTGAGGACAGTGTAAAAGTATGTATATAAACAAAAGAAGATATATATGTCCTATCTTTCAAATGATCATCGTGAGCGCGTGGAAAGCCTCTCCCCAGAAACTGATCACGCGCTCTTCAGATGATTTTTGAAAGAGTTATATGAGTAAAAGACCTTAGGAGGTAAAAAATGGATACAAAAAGAATTTTTAACTGGATTGTCCTAGCTATGGTTATAGTAGGATTAACACCTCTGGCACTTGCCCAGGAAGTAAACCAAGACACTGAACTTACTGCAAAACAAAAAGCAGTACTGAAAACAAAAGAAGCAAGGCAAGAATCTGCTGTTTCTTATAAAGAAGAGCTCAAAGCAAAGAAAGTTGCATTAGACAATCAACGACAAGTGTTTGCAGAGAAAAAGGCAGCATTAAAAGCAGAGCTTGGAGAAGCACGACAAAACTTTAAAGCAGAAATGCAAAAATTAAAGCAAACTTGCAAAGATGAAAATAGTGATGCATGTGTTGAAGTAAAAGCAAAGGTAAAAGCGCACGCAAGAACATTCTTAGATAGTCTTACTGCAAAACTTGGTAATTTTATCATGAAAGTAGAAACTCATGTGGAATCCTCAACACAGATAAGTGCTGAGAAAAAATCAGAATTGCTTGCAGAGCTTGAAGCACATGAAAAAGCACTTGCTGAAATCAAAGAAAAAATCGTTGCTGTAAGTGAAACCTCAACTAAAGAAGAGGTAAGAGCAATAGCAAAAGAATTAAAAGAGTTGAGCAAAGAAGTACGTGCTACAGCAAAAGTTGCAGTGCATGCAACTGTAGAAGCACAAGTTGAGCTTACTGCTAAAAAATTAGGAAATGCCGCAAATGCAGCTGAAAGTAGAATAGAGGCTCTTGCAGAAGCAGGCGCTGATGTCAGCAAAGCAAAAGAACTGCTCATTGAATTGAGAGCTGATATTGAAGTTCTTCGCTCTAGTTCAGGAGAAGAAGCAAGGAAAGCAATGAGAGAAGCTCATAACTCTTTAAAACTGTTGCTTGAAGCTATCAGTGATGCACGCATTGAACTCAAAGCAGAGAACAATGCACAAGTAACCACTGAAGCAAAGAGTGAAGTGGAAGCTGATGCAGAAGTTGAAACTGAAGCAAACGTTGAAACAAATACAGACGCAAATACTAATGTTGAAGTTGAAACAAACATAGGCGTGAGTGCAAATATTTAAATTTTTTATTTTTTATATTATTTTTGTGATATCAAGATAACATTTGAAAGGTGATACTATGAAAAAAACCATGATAAGTATATTACTTCTTGTAGTTGTTTTGGTTGCATGCACCTCAGCACCTACCAAAAGAGATTCAATGCAAAAAGTCCCTGAGAGTCAAGCTTCAGATCAGGCTTCTGGTGAAGTAACTTCTCAAGAAGTAGAGCAGGACATCCAAGAGATAGAAAGCACGGATGAAGAGCTTAATGAGCAAGAATTAAATGAGATAGATCAAGACTTATCTGAGCTTGAAGATTTTGATGTATAAAAAGCGAGATTATTATTTTTTATTTTTCGTTATTATTTCTTTTTTGATATTTTTGTATATTTTCTTTTAAAAAATTTTAAAACAAAAATAGAAGATGAATAGCGTGAGAACCTGGAAAGAAATAATTTAAAGAAGTATAAAAAGAATAGGAAAGAAAAAGAGGAGAAAAAGAATACAGAAGAATAAGTAAAGATAATAAAAAGAAGGCTAGTATCTCTTCTTCCAGTAGACCTTATTGGTTTTTCCAGCTTCTTCGCGATGTATAAGACCTTTTTCTTCAAAATCTTTTAGCATCAGTGAGAGTGTTGCTTTGGAAAGCCCTGTCCTATAGCGAAGTGTTGACTGTTGAATGCCATCTTGCTCTTTAATTGCGGTAAGCACCTTCTGCTCATCATCACTAAAACCTGAGAGAAATGCTTTAAATTCATCTTTTTCTTTTATCGTTTTATGCGCTTCTTGGAGTGAAGCAGAAACCTTTTGTTGATATTCAGCAAATTGTTTCTGAGTTTTATCAAAAAAATAAGAGTATATTGACCATGCAAAGAGAAATGCTGAGAGGCTCCAGCCGAGAATATACCAAAGCCAGGAGCGTGATTCATACAGGCAAATTCCATCGATAAAGCAAGAGCCTTGGTTAGAGTCTACTGCTGTTTGTAAATAGGCGTCTTCCTGTAGTTTAAGGGCATAGAAAGAAGCTGCAAGAAGGATTGAGATGAGAAAGAGTGATACGGCAAGGTTTTTAGGCTGCATGAAAAAGCTGAAAGAACACCATTTAAATAGTTTTCTGGAGAACACATAAAAAGTGTTTATAAACGTTCCTGAACGAGAATTGAAGGGTTACAGCCTTTTTGGGATTGTAAAAGCTTACGAAGGATATTTATAAGCAGGCCATTTTTTGTGTAGAGGTGAGCAAATATGAAAGCACAATTGAAGATTCAAGGTATGCATTGTAAAAGCTGTGAAGCACTGATTCAGGATGCGCTCAGTGAACTTCCGGGATTTATCACCGCAAAAATCAGTGCTGCAAAAGGAGAGGCTGTTATCGAATTTGATGAAAAGCAAACAAGTCTTGATACGATAAAAAAGATAATTCAAAAAGAAGGGTATAAAGTAAAATAAAGGTGTAACGATGGAGACAAGTCCAGTAAGTACAGAAGAAGTGAAGGGAGACCTACTTAAAAAGCAGGAAAAGTTGTTTGAAGAACAGGTTATGGAAACTGCAGGCCTTACGTTTATAGCATTGCTTGCATTATTTGGCATAAGTTACAAGTATTATTTTGCTCAAATGCCGGATTTTACGGAAAAATATGTATGGTATGTGCTTTATGGCATTCTTGCAGTAGTTGCAAATGCGACTGCGGTTTACCATTTGAAAGCGTATAGAAATGCCGTAACGTGTATGACCGGTATGATGATAGGAATGACCATAGGAATGATTAGTGGCCTTACTTTTGGATACTTAATTGGAGCAACGAATGGCATGTTTATGGGTTCATTTGTTGGTGTGCTGATGGGTGTATCGACAGGCGCATGGGCTGGAAAATGTTGCGGCATTATGGGCGTCATGGAAGGTGCAATGGCAGGACTCATGGGAGGAACCATGGGAGCAATGACTTCAGTCATGCTAATCTTTGATCATATTAATCTATTTACTCCTTTTTTCATCCTTGTTTGCATTGCAATTCTTGCAGGATTAGGATATCTTGTCTATCATGAGCATAAGGAAAGTGAAGAAAGGATCATTAAGCCGTATTCTTTTTTCTTATTTTTTGTGATGAGTCTTATGGTAACAACAGCAACGGTTTTCATTATGATCTATGGCCCGAAAGGGGGTATCGCGTAATGAAAAAAACGGTTTTACATATTTCAGGAATGCATTGTGCGAGCTGCGCAACACTGCTTACGAAAGCATTGAACAAAGTGGAGGGAGTAAAAACCGCTTTGGTCAATTATGGAACAGAAAAGGCAACGGTTGAACATGAAGAAAAGGTAACCTTAGCTCAATTGATAGACGCAATAAAAAAGAAAGGGTATGGTGCATCTCTTGAAACAGGGGTAACTAAAGATCTTGAACAAAGAAAAAGAACATATGAAACACGAAAACAAAAATTACTTTTTCTTTTCGGAGCTGCATTGAGTTTTCCCGCTCTCATGATAGGTATGTTCTTTATGGATTTTCCTTATAGAACGTTATTCTTATTGATCTTAGCAACGCCGGTGCAGTTTATTGTGGGGTGGCAATTCTATCATGGCGCATGGATGGCATTACGAAATAAAACTAGCAACATGGATACCTTGATTGCTCTGGGAACCAGTGCTGCATACTTTTACAGTCTTTATGTCGTCATCTTTGATCCTATGCAAGAACAATATTTCGAAACAGCTGCTGTACTTATTACCCTTGTTGTTCTAGGAAAATTCCTTGAAGCAAGAGCAAAAGGAAAAACAAGCGCTGCAATAAAAAAGTTGATGAACCTCGCGCCAAAACAAGCATTAGTCATCAGAAATGGAAAAGAAATGCTTATTCCAGCAGAACAAGTTCTGGTAGGAGACAAGATCAAAGTAAAACCAGGAGAAAAGATACCTGTTGATGGAATCGTTTTAGAAGGAACAACAAGCATTGATGAAAGCATGATCACAGGAGAAAGTATTCCTGTAGAAAAAAAGAAAAACGACAAAGTTATCGGTGGAACGCTCAACAAAAACGGAAGCATCCTCTTTCAAGCAACAAAAGTGGGAAAGGATACTGTTCTTGCTCAAATTATACAATTAGTAGAAGATGCGCAAGGACAAAAAGCGCCTATACAGCGTTTTGCGGATGCCGTCTCAGCATGGTTTGTGCCCATTGTTCTCGTTATTGCAATATTTACATTTTTCGGATGGTATTACCTAGGAGAAGAATCTTTTTCCTTCGCGCTTATTGCAGCAGTTGCAGTACTCGTCATTGCATGCCCTTGCGCTCTTGGCCTTGCAACACCTACTGCAATCATGGTAGGAACGGGAAAAGGAGCTGAACGAGGAATCCTTATCAAAGGAGGAGAAGCACTCGAAACAGCATGTAAAATAAAACAGATCATCTTTGATAAAACAGGAACTATCACCTATGGAAAACCACTCGTTACGGATTGTTATCCTCAAGAAAAAGAACGAGAACTCTTATCTGTCGTTGCAAGCTTAGAAAAATCATCCGAACATCCCCTTGCAGAAGCCATTGTGAAACACGCGCAAGAAAAGAATATTCCGCTTCATGCAGTTACCCATTTTTCAGCTTTACCTGGAAAAGGGATCACAGCAAAAATAAAAAATCAAGCCTACTACTTTGGAAATCCTGCGTTATGCTCTGAAAAAGGAATCTCTTTATCTTCCTATGCAGAAACCATAAAAAACTTAGAAGAAGAAGGAAAAACAGTCATGCTACTTTTTAACCAGAAAAAACTTTTAGGAATCATCGCTGTTGCAGACACAATCAAAGAAAACGCTGCACAAGCTATTCAACGCCTAAAAAATGCAGGAATCACTTCTTACATGATCACAGGAGACAATGAAAGAACTGCAAAAGCAATCGCAGCAAAAGCAGGAATCACCCATGTTTTCGCAAGTGTACTTCCTGAACAAAAAGCAGAACACGTAAAAAATCTCCAGAGAAAAGGAAAAGTAGCTATGGTAGGAGACGGTATTAACGATGCACCTGCACTCGCACAAGCTGACGTTGGCATTGCCATGAGTTCTGGAACAGACGTTGCAATGGAAAGTGGAAGCATTGTCCTGATGAAAAATGACCTTCATGATGTTGTCCGTGCTATAAAATTAAGCAAACAAACCATGAGTAAAATAAAACAAAATATGTTCTGGGCATTGATCTATAACATTTTAGGTATACCTATTGCTGCAGGAGTGTTATATCCTTTTACGGGATGGCTTTTATCCCCTATTATTGCAGGAGGAGCAATGGCATTAAGCTCCGTAAGCGTTGTTACTAACTCATTATTATTAAAAGCAAAAAGATTAAGGTGATAAACTATGGATAAAGAAAAAATACAGATTTATACGGTTACTGCAATCATTGTAGCTATCTTATTTTTTACTTTTATAAGCCCTAGCGTAAGCCAAGGTGTAAGAGAACCAAATAGGATAGCAACTACCGATACCGTACAAAATGGGAATGTGCAAGTTGTGGAACTTTCTGTAAAAGAGGGAAACTATTATCCTCAAGTCATTAAACTCAAACAAAACATTCCCGTACAAATGGTTGTTGATCTGAATACGGTAAAAGGATGTTTGACAAGTATTCGCATTCCCGAATATGGTGTAAAGAAAACAGTAACAAGATCAGATAATATTATTACTTTTACACCCACCAAAACAGGGACCTTCCCCTTTTCTTGCTCTATGGGCATGGGAACTGGAACGATTGTCGTGGAATAAAAAGATAATGAGTTCAGCCAAAGCTTTAAACATGCATAATAGGTCTGCATCCTGACTTGGAATACCTAAAGGTGTAAAATCCCAAAAGGTATGGTAGACTGTTGCGGAGGTTTTGAGCTATATGGAAATTGTTTCAAAGAAAAGTGTGGACGGAGTAGTAACAGATTTGTGGAATGGCACAAAAAAAGCAGCATTGCTATTAGCAACAGTAGCTACCCTGTTTTATATATTAAGGACTATGAATTACGATCGTGTAACACCTTCAACAATTTCATTTAATGAAAAAGTGGCACATTGTGTAACTTGTCATTATTATGATCCCCGTCTTATGATAAATTATGAACCTAAAAAACGATAAAAAACATAAGAAATCAATAGGTCGTACTATACCTATTCCAAAAATAGGGGATTATTTGTTTGTCGAAGTTTTCCTTAAAGATAAAATAAAACAGGGAGGCATTTTTATGAAAACCAATTATTTAATCTTTATATTTTTATTTGTATTATTCTTAATGGTAGGATGTACGAATAAAAATGAAAATATTGTCAATGATGCCTTAATCAAAAATTATAGGACAACAAATCTTTTTCCGAACTATGAAACCATATTTTCTGGAGATGTAAGTGGTGATTCAGTATTAGTCGGTTTAACTCCCTTGCAAATAACTGATACTACTTTAACTTTTCAAATAGGATTGAATACTCATTCAGTAGATTTAAGCCAATTTGATTTGAAAGAAATAGTAGTTTTAGAGTATGAAGGAAAAATAGTAAAACCTGTTGAAGTTCCTTCTCTTTCAGGGCATCATTCATCTGGAAACTTAGTTTTTAATACTGAAAAAAATATAAAAGAATTTAAAGTTACTATCTTTGGTATTCCTACCATAGAAACCAGAGTTTTCGAATGGAGTTTAACTAAATAATTGGGGCATGTTATCATAAGAGGTGTATACTATGAAACAAAATTTGGGAAAAATAGACAGGATATTAAGATTTGCTTTAGCTTTTTGGTGGCTAGGTCCTTGGGCTCCACATTATAGTGTAGTCTTTGTAAACTGGCTCATCTTTATTGTCGGATGGATTGCACTTGTTGAAAGTTTCATCGGATGGTGCTGGCTACATAGTTTATTCAATATGCCTTATAAAGATCAATGAGACTACATTAATCGGGGAAACTATTACTATTGTATAAAAGGAAGGCAAGAACATGAAAAGAAAGCATGCACTTTGGATGATATTGTCATGTGCTATACCTTTGCTCATAGTTTTTTTACTGTCTACTTTTGGAATAAAGAGTGATTATACGGTATTCATCTTTATAGTACTGATGTTGGCATGCCATTTGTTTATGATGGGTCGACACAGGCACGAACATAGAAAGAAGGATGAAACAAAAGAATAAGGAGGGAAAACATGGAAAAAAAGGTTATACATTATGTACACCCAACAGGGTTTGCGCTTAGCATTACTGCGAGCATGATCTATACTTTATGTGCTCTAATTATTACACTCTGGCCAATATCATCTTTTCAATTTTTCAATAATTGGTTTCACGGAATTGATTTAACAAAAATAGCTGTAAGCCCTCAGATTACTCTGGGCAGTTTTGTTATAGGGCTTCTTGAAATTATAGTGATTATGTATATCATTGGAATGTTATACGCATGGCTCTACAATAAATGTGTTGACCACTGCAAAAAACACAGGTGGATACAATAAAAAAGAGGAGGAGAAAATGGTAAACATGTTTGAATTGTGCGGACAATGGATGGGAAATTCGTATCTTGGTGGATGGGTTTATGGAATCTTAGGATTAATTTTGTTGATAGGAGTAATAGTCTTAGTCTATGTATGGATCTGGAAACTCCTTCAAAAGAAAAAATAAATTAAAATCTTGTCATCTTTATTTTTATCAGGTTTGAGGAGCTAATGCTGAAGCCACATGCCCATCTAAAGCATTCAACCCTGAGTATAATGCAAGAGCGCCAAATACAAAGAAAAGCAGCATTACGATGATTAATATTTTCTTATTTTTTATACCAGGAAACAAGAAAGCTGCTACTCCCGGCAAACCTAAAAGAAACATTGTAGCTATAGGACTCTTCGATAAATTATACTTTGAAACTACGTATGCAAGCCATAACAATACTATACCTATTACCGAAGCAAGATATCTTGCAGATGTTGTTTCTACACCTTTCAAAAGCTGAATACCAAGAATTAACATTGCAATACTGAACATTGCATACCCTACACCGTATATTTCAATGTATTGAACAGGAATAGGTACAAAAAAATAGAGTTGAATTAAGAAGATAAAACCTACAAATGAAGCAACACAAAAGGCAATACCAAACGCCTTATTTTCTTTTTTGTCCTGCTTTTTATTTTTGAGAACCCCATAGAGATACCATGCAAAAAGTAAACCAAAGATGCCAACTAAAATCAAACCTAATGCTAAAGGATTATGCGCAGCCATGATAAACACTTCACGTATACGATTTTTCACATCTTGACTATATAAATGTGATTATAACAGGTATTACCCGAACTTGAACAAGCGGGGATCAACCATTTTTGAATTTTCTTTTATCGGGAAGATCTTTTTCATTTCTTATTATTTACCATCCCATCATATTACCATAGCCACCAGAATAAGAAAATCCAGAGTAACCCCTATTCATCATATTTCCGTAGCCACTATAATAAGAGTACCTATAACTAGGCATCATTGAATATCCGTAACTTCTTCCGTACATCATTCCATTCTGACCATAAGATCCATAATAACCTGTACCCATCATAGTACCATAGCCACCAGAATAAGATGAACCAGAATAACCTCCACCCATAGGACCACTAGCTCCATAATATCCACTACCACTTCCTGAGCTAGAACCCATCATTCCTGAAACAAGGAATGCACTTAAGATGAAAACAAAAACAAACAATAGTATTTTTTTCATTTTAGTTTACCTCCTTATTTTGCAATAATAAATTAAAAGGTAGATTGTCTAGATAGTAAGTTTTAGTATATAAATTTATGTAACCGAATGGCTCTGTCCTAAGTCTCTGATTTTCATAAGGATTATAACCCTTACAGCCTGTAAAGGCTGTTCGGGGGTGGAGGTACAAGCTCCACCATGGCAAAAGA
>JAGVYP010000057.1 GCA_018303205.1 Candidatus Woesearchaeota archaeon | reverse complement strand
AAGCTCCAAAACTGTGCGGACAATCCGCACAGAAATATACGCTAGACTAGCATGTCACAACATTTTTTATTCAATTATCAGACTTTTAGGACAGAGCCGCTCTTTCCAAAAAGAATAAAAAGTGGATGAAGATAACAGTATCATGCTGAGCCTATGTATGATTGTAAAAAATGAAGAAAAACAAATAAAGGATTTTCTTGAACATATTTATGATTGCGTAGATGAAATCATTATTGTTGATACGGGGAGTAGTGATGATACGAAAAAAATAGCAGCAACTTTTCCTAAAGTAAAAACTTATGATGCTCAGTGGGAAAATGATTTTGCAAAGGCACGAAATAAAAGTCTCAAGTACGCAAAAGGTGAATGGATATTAGTGTTAGATGCTGATGAGCGCATCAGTAAGAAAGATCAGGCAAAGATAAGTGGTCTTATCAAAAAAGAGAGAGTGACAGGATTTTTTCTCATACAGAGAAATTACACCCATGATCCTCACACAAGGTACTTTGTCAGTTCGTATGGAGATGCCTATGCTGAATCAAAGCCTTTTCTGGGGTGGACAGAGCATCATGTGGTAAGACTTTTTCAAAATAAGCCTGAAATTTTTTATTGTTTTAAGGTGCATGAACTTGTTGAGCCGAGCATAGAAGCAGCTCAGGGAAAAGTAAAAGAGAGTGAAATTCCTATCCATCATTATGGTCATGTTGATCTGAAAAGTGTTGAAAAGAAGTTTGGGATGTATGCTAAGATATGCGAACAGAAATGCAAAGATAACCCGGAAGATGAACGTGCTTGGTTTGAGCATGGAATTAATCAACTGAAACTCAAAAAGTATAAAAGAGCTAAAGATTGTTTTGAGAGAGTATACGTTCTGAACAGGATGCATCCCTTAGTGTGCGCATACCTTGTTGAGGTGTATGGTCTATTGCAAGATGCGATAGGAGTTATTTCAAGTTTTCAGAGGGGTGTACAAAGTAATCCTTTAGATGTGCATCTCTACTTGAATATTGGTGCTATTTTTTTTGTGAATAAAAAATGGAAGGAAGCTGCAAAAGCATATCAGCAAGCTATAGAGGTAGAGAGAAAAAATAGCACTGCTTGGTTTGGCGCAGGTATGAGTTATTATCATCTGGGTGAACAAGAAAAGGCGAAACAAGCATTGAAACAAGTCTTAAAGCTTTATCCTGAGCACCCCAAGGCAAAAGAACTGCTTGAAAAGATGGGATGATAAAGACATTTTCTTTTTTTTTATTCCCTTTATTATTCGTTTATCATTTTTTATTATAATTATTATTTTTCATGATATCAAAAGTGCTTATGATAAAAAAAAAAGAAAGATGGAAAATAAAGAGAAGAGAGGTAACCAGTACAAATACTTATAAATAAAGGGTATCTTATAAAGATATGAATAGTGATCTTGTATTTCCAAACAAGAATGAAGATGCATTTCTTGAGAGAGCTGAAAAGCTAGGCTACCAAGCACTCATTTTTGCATATGAGAAAAAAGAGCATATTCCGCAAAAAAGACTGAATCATGAAAAAATAAAAATATTCAGTGCATGTTTGGAAAAAGTAAAAAATGCTGACTTGATTATTGCAGAACATAGTGATAAAGACAGGGAACGCATTGAAAGAAAAGAGATACAACTGTTATATCATCTTGAAACAGACGAGAAGAGGGACTTTTTGCATCAACGCGCTTCTGGATTGAATCATATTCTTGCAGAATTGTGCAGTGAGAAAAAAGTGATGGTGAGTTTTTCACATAACCTTCTTTTAAAGTCAAAGAAGAGAGCTCTTCTCCTAGGAAGAATGATGCAAAATATAGGTTTGTGCAGAAAGTATAAAGTACCGATGGTATTTGCGAGCTTTGCCTCTGCTCCTATAGAAATGAGAAGTCCCCATGATCTGAAAGCATTAGGGATCGTACTCGGCATGCATCCCAGCGAAGCAAAAGAAAGTCTGAGTTCCTTGTATGAGTATATTGCTACAAAAAAATAGACTCTTCTTTTATAATAACTTTATTTTTTGTTAGTTTTAGTATTTTATTATTTTTAATTTTTTATTTGATAGAGATTAAAACTATTTTTGTAGTATTTTTTAAAAAAGAAGAAAAGGCTTATGAGCAAATAAAAATGATCACAGCAATCTTTAAATACTATGTTCTTTTCTTCATAGGATGTTCCCCATAAAACAGTTTACTCCGTTTATGTTATGCTTCTTATTTTCGCTTTCTTTAGTTGCAGGATCAATAAGTCAAAGGACTATGGGAGATGCGAACGCTCCTATTGTCATGGAAATGTATGGAGGCTATGAAGACCCGTTTAGTGCACGATTCTGGCAAGATTCTTTGCCACTCGTTAAAGAAAACTATATTTCCCAAGGAAAGGTTCAATTTATCTTCAGACATTTTCCACTTGAATTTCATACGCACAGTATGGAAGCTGCTGAAGTTGCAGAATGTGCTGCAGAACAAAACAAATTTTGGGAAGTCAGCAATGACCTCTTCTTAGGACAAAGAGAACTTGGAGAAGATTTTTATATCCAAATTGTTTCAGAACATGTCCTTGATATTGATCAATTTAACAAATGTCGTGAATCAGATTCTACATTGATATTTATCCAAAAAGATATTGCATTAGGGAAAGAGTTAGGCACATCAGGAACTCCTACTTTTTTTATAAACAAGAAAAGAATTGTTGGTGCAGTGCCGTATAGCACTTTTGAACAAGCTTTGAACGAAGCATTAGGGAATGAAGTTATCGAAGAAGCAGTTTTAGAAGATGTGCCAAAACTAGTGCCTGCCAAAATGCCTGAGAACGCATGTACGCGGGCAGGATACAAATGCACGAGTGGCATACGCGGATGTGGTTGGAAATACCAGATTATGGATAAAGCATGCGAGCAGGATTTTCTTATTTGCTGCGAAAATATAGGGTATTGCGGAGACAATATTTGCGATACGAATTTAGATGGTTACGGAAATACTGAAGATAAATTGTCTTGCCCTCAGGATTGTGATCCAAATTATAAAGATGAGATAATTGCAAAAAAATTAGAAGCTCAAAAAGAGATGGACAAAGAAAAAAATATCCTAGAAGAGACTATCAAAACAGAAAAACAAGGTTGTGAAATAGACGGAACGAGGGTACCGTATGGATATCGGTATCTTGTTGATAATCAATATGTTTACTGCACCATAAAAAATGAATGGTTGCCTCAAAAAGAAAAAGGAATCATGTGTATTAATAATCATGAATGCCGAAGCAATCAATGTGTTAATGATGTTTGCGTAGATTTACAAGAACAAATTGATACGCTTAAAAAACAAACTGATGAAAATACTTCTTTACTGCAAAAAATTATGAGCTTCTTCAGAAATTTTTTTAGATAAATAAATAAGGTTTATATAGTTTCTTTTGAAGAAAAGTAAAAAGAGGTGTGTGATGCCTGATCCTGTACAATCCTATATAGTTCAAGAACTGAAAAAAGGCTTTAGTAAAAAGGAGATTTTTGAAAAATTAGTAAAAACAGGATACGACCCAAAAAAAGTAAGGGAGATATTAAATAGCCTTTCTGAAAATGAAACAACACATACTAAGAAAGGGATGAGAATTCTTGCTCTTATTATTTTCTTAGCAATGATTATGATAGGGCTATTTTTTTTATTTTTTACAGACGAGAAAAAAGAAGTGGTACTCCGAGAAGAATTTGAGGGTCCGAACACCCTGGGAGGAATAGGAAATAAGACTTCTTGGGATAAATTGAATCTTGAACAAGTGAGGAATTACTGCTTTACACAAGAAGAAGTCTGGAAACAAGAGTGTGAGGCTGTTGCAACTAAGAATGAAATGCTCTGCTCAGACGTTAATTGTGAAAAAGAGGTTATTGCTGCATTGCAGCATGATGACAAAACTCTTTGCGCTCTTCTTGGCTCATGTGAACAATGGAAAGAAGCACTGAGAACAGGGAATTGCGAAACATTTAAATCCCCAGAACAAGCAAGGTTTCCTATGAAGAACTTAGTATTATGCACAGGATTATTTAAGCCTCAGGAATGTGCACCAATAAGTGATCCTGTACTTTGTTTTACGGTTCTGCAAAAAACAGACCTTTATCCCTTCAGTAAAGAAAAGCTTGGCAAGCAAGAAAAAGAATGTATAGAACAACCTACGCGAACATGTCTCGAACAGGTATAAAAAAAATGAGGATGATCCTCTTTGTTCTTGTTTTTCTCTTATTAGAAGCATATCCGTTCTCAAGTCTTGTCGTGGGTGATGAAGATTATTATCTCGCAGTAGGAGCGCAGTGCCCTACGATTCAGGAATGTGGTTGGCAGACTCCTCCTGATCAGCATTGGAATGAGTACCAGTCTTGCTTTGAGCTTCATGTGGGAATGCAGTTACAGGGAGATGACTTAGTCGTTGCACAATATCGTTGTTCTACCATAGGAGAAGTGTTTTCTTCAACAGAGATTGGAGCAGTACGAGGAGCTAGTCACGAACATAGAACCTTTTGTTAGCACTTCTCCCAACGCTTTTTTTCGTGTTATTTTTTTGCATTTTCTATAAAGAAAAGAATAAGAACATTTATAAAGCCGAAAGAGGAATTGCAGGGGTGGGATGGGAGGAGGGAACTATACAGGATTAGTAGTCTTTTTCTTAGTATTGAGTATAGTTCAAGCACAACCTTCACCACCTGCTGAACCTTCTGGAGGTGCTGATTTTACCGAAACAATAGCTGGGCATGAGCTGATTAATAATATTAATTTAGCATATGATATTGTAGTCAGTGATGGGAATAACCATACGCGTCTAATTCCTCACCAAAATATTCAGTCAGCAAACATTACTCTTCCTGATTATACTCCTGCATCCATGGCATATGGCCCGGGAGGGCATTTTTTGTATGATGAAGAAGAAGATGCATGTTATCAAATACGCGAAAAACCTTTTGCAGTTGATAATTATCGTCTCACGGTAAGGAATATTACAGATATTTGTTTTCCGGGTGTTGAAGGGCAATATTACGCAAATTTTTTGTATTATCCCTATTTTAATCCAGGAACTTCAACACCAAACACACAAGACGCTAGAAAAGTAACAGAACCTTTGTATCAAGTCAATTGGGACACGAATCCTGGAAGGTATTGTAAACAAGCATGCGTTACTGTAAATAATGATTCGAATCCTGAATATGACACCCATGTGGTTGAGGTTGCATACAACAACAGTATCAATTTTTGTTGTGGTGATGATATCAATGCTTCTTCTTCCACTCCTCAAGGCCCTGATTGTGGTGTTATTCAGAATAACATTGCTTGTCTTGGGACTAATCTTCGACCAAGCAGCGTGGCATTTACCTTGGTAGATAAAAATAACCAGGAAGAAGTTGGAAAAATAATAAACATAGATTGTGGTAATCTTGAAGTCATGACTGATGGCATAGGCTGGTATCGCTGTGGGAATTTTAATACGGGAGTAAGTAATAGCGCTGCTGATATGAATTTTGCTCCTTTTTCTAACAAGACGGTGAATGATGGAACTGTGCAGCACGACATTATTTGTGAACAAACAAATAATCTAATGTATGAATGTAAAAATGGTACAGATCCTAAATTAGACGTGGGAAATAGGGTAAAAGATGTTGGTCAAAGTGTGAGTAATGTGAGCCAGGAACAAGACCAAGCAACAACCTATTATTGTACTGAGCAAAATACATGGAGAAAAGATTTGGATGATCCTGCTTATCAAGGAACCTGTGTAGAAGCTGGCTTCAAATGGACAGGAAGCATGTGCTGTTCGGAACAAGAAGATAGAGAAGAGTTTTATAACGACCCTATTATCGATATTTCAGTATTACAAAATCCAGGAGCCTGTTGGAATAAAACATTTGTACGAGAAGGAACACCTCCCCCAGAATTGAGTGGTGGAGATAATGAGGAATTACTCGTGATAAATGGTACTTTCTTAGCTTGTGACACAACAGAGTATGATTATCTGATAAATCAGAATCCTAGCCAACCACAACAATTGGTACAAGAACGTTCTGCATGTGCTTTGGAGCAAGATCTTCTTTTGCAAACAAAATTCTTTTGTAATGTTCAGACAGGAACTTGGAATGAAGTCATTAGCATTCCTTACGAACAAGGTGTTCCTGATGTTTCCCTTATAGATGCAATGCATCTTTCTGATTCTGAACCTGTACAGCCAGGAGCAGGAACGCAAGCGTGCTGTCCTGAAGGTGATTGTTGGAATGGAAGCATTTGTGCACAAAATCAGGCTGGAGACTTTGGTATAAGAACTTATCAAGGTTTGCGTTGTGAAAATGGCAATTGGGTACAAGCACAAACAAAATGGAGATGGGACTTAACAGTTCCAGGATATTGCCCAAATCCAGATACTCAATGTTTAGTTAATCAAGAAGTAGGCTGTATTGAGAATTATGAGTATTATTGTAATGAAGGAAATTGCGATTATTATTGTGGACCAGAAGGCGAATGGACAACAAGGACTAAATATCTCGCACAACAAATGAAAGAATTTGCTGAACAGCAAGGGGGAAGTTATGATCTTTTTTGTGATGGAGAGATAGCTACAGTAACAAATTTTCTGGAATATGAGTTACATGAAGTTTTTCCCAGTGTTCCTGAAGGAGTATATGCTGAAGATCTTGTAGGTGAACATTGTACTCTGGGAGAAATCGCTGACCTGCCTTGTGTTGCAAGTATGTGCGCATTAAAGTACTCTGGAGGAATTGCAATAGGTATTACAATGAATGTTGAAGATATTGAAGATCTTGCTCAAAGTCCTCTTCGCTTATTTGGAGCTTCACAGAGTGCATGCAATGGTGCAATGTCTTCTTCAGAAACTTCAGGTACTTTTGAACAATGTGCACAGCAAAATATCTGGTTTAATGAGAAAATAAGAAGTATCATCTACTCTCCACAGGGAAGTATTCCAAGAAGTACTGTCGTACAAGTACAAGACAGATTTCAGCAGTTCTTTGTTGATATGCTCTATAACCCATTTATGCAAAGACTTGATCCTCCAACCTTACAAGAGGACTTTTCATTTATGGAAAATGCAAGTATTTTGCATTCCCTGTATTTTGCACATCGCCCATCACAGGATGTTTATGCGTATTTTGAAGGGTCGAGGAGATACAGTCTCTTGTATCGATCGCATATCGCAATAGGCATGCCAGATCTTCCACAGGCAGAAGAACGGATGTGTGAATACTTGCAAAGAAGAAGTCCTGGTGTGGTATGCAATCCGCCTAATGATTATCATGTTATTTATGATGATATATTTATTGATCAATTTAAAACTGATGTCATGGCAAAGCTAAGAGTACCATGAAAAAAGCACAGATAACAATAATATTAATCATTATTATGATACTGCTGCTCATCTTTGGACTGATGAGATATTTTCAAAGCAAAACAACAGAACAACAAGGTGTACAAGAAATTCAGGTGCAAAGAATGACCATAGAATCAGTAAAACCACTGCAGGATTATCTTACCCAATGCTTGAACATTTGGGCTTTGCGTGGTTTGGAACTCTTAGGAAAACAAGGAGGAGTTATTTATCAAGAACAAGGAGGCTTAACTGACGAGCAACAAAAAAGAGAAGGAACAGACTATCTTTTTTTTCCTCTTGAGAATGCAAAAGTGGCATACGCAAATAGAAGATTAACAGAGAAAGAAAACATTCCTGTATTAGTGAGCACTATAGCCTTTAGACCTCCTCAATATCCTTATCTTTCTTTTCCGTGGAGGCAACAAGTGAAAAGTGAAGAAGTGATAACAGGAATAAACACTCTCAATTTGTTGAATGCTTCAACGCCAGGAGCTATTACCTTAAAAGATGATTTGCAAGCATTTATTACAACAC
>JAGVYP010000068.1 GCA_018303205.1 Candidatus Woesearchaeota archaeon | reverse complement strand
AATATTTGAAAAAGTTAGGCACAAGGAAACTAAAAAACCTTTTTTTTAACTCATTTTTTCATGAAAAAGATTCCTGCACAGCTCCAGAAAGCACGTCTCTCTTCCGATAGCTTTTTAAATCCCTTCTTTTTCCAGCTTGGTATGGTTAAGCGTATTGGAAGTAGCAGAAGAAAAACACGATACCTTTTTACGAATCCGAAAAGAAAAAAGGGAAAGTTAAGTTTAACCAAGTATCTTTTACACTACCAAGAGGGGGATCGTGTGGTCTTAAAGGGCGAACCGAGCAGAGTTCATGAGGGCTTGTATTTTCCTCGTTTTCATGGTAAAATGGGTGTGATAAGCACGAAAAAAGGAAGCTGTTATCATGTTCTTATTAAAGATGGAAAAAAAGAAAAAACACTAATTGTGCACCCTGTGCATATGAGGAAACTATGAACAAACCCCAAATCATACAAGAGCATGCCATCAGTTTGGTTGAAGTGAAAGACGAACTTGCAAAAATTAAGAAGAGGGATGGAGAACTTAACTTTAGAGCAAATAAAACAGAAGATTATCTAAATACCATTGTTAAAATTTCTCCTAAAAAGGCCAAGGATTTGTATAAGGCATTGGAAGACTTGCAAATTCCAAGATTGAAAGATATGATGTTGTTGCTCAACACGTTTAATTCCTATCATTTTTTATAGTTCTTTTATTTTCCCAAGTGGCATGTCTGATAAAGGTCTTCTTCATGATGTGGGAATTCCTGTTCTTGGTTTTTGTCTTGGTGTTCTTGTCGCAGAGCTTATAGGACGTTATGCTAAACTAGATGTCACTTCCCAATATACCCTTGATTTTTTAGCAGGAGGTATTGGCATGGTTGTAGGAGCTTGGTATACCTCGCGAGATGATTCTGACCCTTTGAAATATCCTTCTCAAAGAAAAGAAGAATCTCCAGAGCATCATCCTTTTTCGCAGTGAGCATTTTCTCTAATTTTTTTTTTATTGAAAAAGAGAAATAAGACTCATCTTTGAAGTTTTTAAACACAAAGCTATTTATACTAGCTTCCTTTAAGGAAAGTAAACATGAGTGGATTACTATGGAAAAAAAGCCGGTACGTGAGGATTATGCTATTGTACTTGACTTTTTGCCAAACGGCTATCCCTTTGATAAACGACCAAGCCACAGAAAGACTCCTATTATCCAGGCTTTAGGTAAAGAGCATTTTACTCTTCTTGAATTAGCACCTAAAGAAGGTGTTTTCTTACAACCGTATGAAGAAGTCTACCTAGGAGAAGGGAAAAGAGATAAGGTCCATCATATTCTGGGCAAACTTGAAGTAGGCAAGCTTACGATGACTGCAAAGTCTGAGATCGAGTTTGTGGTAGCTGAGTATGTGAAAAAAAATGAGCAGCGCTTTGTTGCTTTTTTTAACACTGCACAACCCTTAACAATGCGAATGCACCAATTAGAACTTTTACCAGGATTAGGAAAAAAGCACATGTGGGAGATTATTGAAACAAGACGTGACAAGCCTTTTGTAAGTTATCAGGACATCAAAACAAGAGTAAAACTCATGCCTGATCCAGAAAAAGCTGTTGCAAAAAGAATTCTCCAAGAAATCATTGGTGAGGAAAAGCATAACTTATTTGTAGATTCCTAGATTTTATATTATTTTTTATCTTTGATTTTCATTATTCTTTATAAAAAATACAACTCAAATTAAAAATATGAAAAAAACATGCGATAACAGCCAAATCTTTTTATGAAAAACATGATCCTAAGGTTTCTCAAAAATGAGACATCAGTCTTTATTGGAGAATCACTCCTAACACACCATACGGCGAAGAAGTGGTAAAAGAAAGTTTATGCATCTTTTAGTTCTTCGGCTAAATTCATATAAATGGTAAACTGAGTAAGATAAATGAGCATGATCTTTGCTTTTCCTAGCATATACCATAGGTAAGTTTCTCCGCCTTGGGTATTCCCAAGCAGATCATGGAATAAGGGTTTTTGAAGATCATAAAAGATGTGATGAATTTTTTCTATATGCTCAATCTTATAATTATAAAAATTTAAGTAAATGAGATTAAACATCTCTATCGTGTAATCTAAAACTTTTAATACTTCTTTTGAAAATTTAAGATCTGGTTTAAATTTTTTTATACCTATATAACATGATGAAAAATTTCTATAGAGTTGAAGTAATCTTATGATAAAAGACCAAAGTGCATAAGAAGAAGGACCTTGCATCTGGTTTGCAATAATACGAAGGCAATAATTTGAATAGTGATGCACATGGTTCATTTGCGCTTCATGAAATTTCAAATTTGATAGGCTTTTATTATGCATATCAAGAGAGAAGTCCTCTAAGAGTTTTTTAGTCATGAGAAAGAGTTGTCTGAGCATAATATCAAATTTTTCATCTCCTATCTCTGAAATATTTTCAATTTTGCATTTAAGATTTTCAATCTTTGTGAGATCATACCCTAAAAAATGGTCTTTTACATATGATTGGACATAGCTGAGTGCTTCTATGTTAGGTAAGTCTATTTCTAAGCTATCAAATCCATAAATGTATACTCCGTCAAGATAAGCATCGATGTAACTAGGATCCATCTTGAACATATGTTTTTTGGCATGGAAATTTGGATCTAACTGGAACAAATCTTTAATAGCAATTTTGAAATTTTTTGCTGCTTTTTTATTCTGATGGGGGGTGATCACTAAATTTGCATTTTCTTCATTAACCTCAATCTCATCCCCCTGTTTGATTCCTTGCTGTTTTGCCCATTTACTAGGCAAACTGACAGTTAACGTATGGGTTCCTACCCGATTGACTTTTCGCTTCATAGCAAGGTATAAGTAGAGCTTGTATAAATACTTTTCGTAAAGTAATTATGTAATTACAAATAATAATTATAATTGACTAAAGTATATATATTTTCTCTGTTCAACAAATAAAAGCCAAAGGAGTTGAAACCATGATAAGACGATCAAACGAAGAACCGAGAAGACCACAAGGCAATATCTATCTTGATCCTCGAGAATGGGGAAGACAACTCCATGATGAAAGAGAAATGCTTGAAGGAGATCTTAGACTTATCTATGATGGCACAATGGAAGATGGTCTTGAAGCACGTCTTTCAAAACAACAAATATATCAAAACATAGGAAGAAAATTGTTAGATTATCAAAGTATAACAACCACTTGGTCATCTTGGTATAATGATACTGTCAGCTCGCAAAGATTCTTAGGGTTATTAAAAAAATTTAGGGATCTAGGGGAACATGTTGCGTATCTTACTGAAAAATATGATGATAGTGGATTACAAAAAGAAGAAAGAGCATGGCTTTTGAGTATAGGCGTACCTCAACCTGATGATGACCAAGTAAGACGAGATGCACAAGTTTTTCCTAGCAAAAATTTGGAACATATGAAAGTAGACTATTCTCCTGCTGAAATGATGGTATTCTATATTTTTTATCTGGAGGGGAAAACCTCTTTTTCAATGAGAGATTATCCAGTATCGGACAAAGCTAAAAGTAAGGGTGCCATTGACTAAAAGGTTGGAATTATGAGCTTTACATTTCAAGAAAGAGAAGAAGAACAAAGAGAAACGTCTAGCAATAGAGGTGAACTGCTTAGATTATTAGAAGAAGTATATCGAGAGGAAGCTTATAAAAAACGACAGGGATATCAGCAAGAACTTCTTAAAAAAATTGAATCAGAACGTTCAACATACATGCCTGAAAAGTATGAAAGAATATACCAACTTATTGCAACTACTTTGTACTGGCCATTAATAATCATGGCGGGTCTTCCTGCGACAGGAAAAACTACAATTGCAAAGGCACTTCAAAGAGGCCTTCCTGAGCAGTATTGGATCCATAGCAGGGGCATTGATCAGAATCAAGAAAGTATGCCTCTTCACGAACTTTTTAGTGGAAAAAGTCTGTTGGAAAGAACAGAGTTATATTTACGTTTTAGCAAGAGTGTTATTGTGGATGATATTCATGCAACAAAAAAAGAGCGACAGGAATTATACAAAATCGCTGCTCAAACAAAAAATGGCGTGATCGTTATGGAATGTGTTTGCTCTGAGGGAACAGCTAGAGAAAGAATGAATTCAAGAGGGGATAGAAAAATGTACCATGGTGCTATGACAAGGTTCCATAGGGATGCTGCACGATGGGAAAAAATTGATATCGAGAACGAGGGCAAGCCTGATTTGGTGCAGATAGACCATTTGGTATGTGACACTGATGCTGGAACAATACAACACGTAATGCTGCATCATGGAATGGAAAACTATTTAGAAATTTTTCAATCGGCTTTAAGGTGAGGGATTAAATTATACACAGAAAAGAACTATAAAAAGTAATTATCTTTTTGTTACCCACTCGCGTGCTATTTGTTCTGCAAGATGTTCATTCTCAATGCCAGACACCATGAGTCTGAACTTAATGTCCTGCATAAGCTGGATTTGTTGATGTCTCATGCTTCCACCCCCTTTATGAAAAGAAAAAAAATTAAAAAAGCTGTTTATTTTTTTCCAGCTTTTCCCATCATTCTACAAACAATGGTTCCACATTTTCCGCATGTTCCTTTCATCATGCGCATTTTATTCTTTGTTACTACTTCTTTGCCATTCTGAATTTCGACTTCTTTTTGACATTTCATACAACGACCCTTTACCATTGCCATCACCTACTACTTATGCTTACCCCAGCTTTTCTTGGCTCTTCTTGCCAAAGCAAGGGTTCTTGTTTGGAAACTTCAAGTAATGCTAAGATTTTTTCCTTTTTTGTTTTGCTAAAATTAGCACCTACCCTCATGTTCCCCCAACACGCTCTCTAAGAACGTCCTCTTTATATATCTTACGCTCTCTAAGGAAAAGAAAAAAGCCTGCTTTATAAAGGAGCTGAACTTTTTTATGGTTGTCTTTTTGGAAAATCATGGAATATACAAAGCAAATTGCAGCTGATCAGACTGTAAAATACCTCTTTTTTACTTCTGACAAGTCTAGGATAGAAGCTGTTTTTATCCCTCAAAAAAGAACCCAGGTTATTTGCTTATCATCCCAGGTAGGGTGTGCATTGAAGTGTTCTTTTTGTGCAACAGGAGCTCTGGGGTTTAAAAGAAATCTTACGCATGAAGAAATCATTTTGCAATATGATCTGATTGTGCAAGATCAAGGGCTCAAAGAACTTCCGAATATTGTTTTTATGGGCATGGGCGAACCTCTTTTAAATATGCAAGAGGTAAGTAAGGCTATCACTTATTTTCATAAGAAGGGTTTAGCAAAAAAGAAAATGACTTTAAGCACGGTTGGCATTCTTCATGCTTTTGAAGCAGCGAGTAAAACAGGAGTAAATCTTGCTCTTTCATTGCATGCTCCTACGGATGATTTGAGAAGAAAACTAATACCTCTTGCACAACAGAGTACGATTGATGAACTCTTCCAAGCATGTTCTGTCTTTTCTTTTAGAAAGCATAAGCCTTTGATGATTGAGTACGTGCTCATCAAAGGGGTTAATGATCAAGAAGAGCATATGGACCAATTGATTCACGTATTGCGTAAACATCCTTTTCCTTACGTCATTAATTTTATTCCTTATAATCCTCATGCTTTTGCTCATTTTCTGCGGAGTGAACGAGCGCAGTTTTGCAAAGAGTATCTTCTTCGTGCGGGTTTTAAAACTTTCTTGAGGGAACCTCGAGGAGAGGATATTTCTGCTGCCTGTGGTATGTTGGTAGGAACTTCACAGTTGCATATTCTCTCTTAATCTTGTTCTTTTTTATGTCACCTTCTCTTTGTTCTTTTTTTCGTTTATTATTTTACTTTTTATAAAAAAAATATTAACTAAAATTAAAAAATATAAAAAAAACAAATAAAAAAAAGTTAGGCACAAGGAAAAAAGGTATTTTCGTTTATTCTTATCTTTTTTTATAAAAAAAATCAAACAAGATAAAAAAATTTAAAACAAAAAATACATGAAAAAAGAACTAGGGTATGCTTTAGCTTGCAATAATATTTACTTCATTCAGACTTTTTCTGGGGATCTTTTCAGATGCGTCGAGAATTTCTATTGCGATAATCTTATGGTCTTTGGTCATATCAATAATAAGACCTTCATCTGTTTCTTTGCTGATATCATACTCCCCTTCTTGAAACTTGATGCGCATGATATCCCTTTTCTTGTCATAACTGACGTTCATGGTTCATATACCTCTTTGGTTCAGTATAATACGCAGTTATAACTATATAAACATTCTCTTCCTCTTCATAGATGACTCTCAAAAGTTTAGGATATTCTCTTTTATGAGCTATTTTTCTTCCTTTCTTTCCATTTATTGGCTCGTCAGGAAATAAGAGTGCTTCTTCTATACTTTTTTTGTTTATCTTTCTCTCTGCAAGAGTTGTTAGAGCATAGGGGGTGTAAGCTATTTTCATAGAAGAAAGAATTAAACAGGATGTTCATATGGTTATCTTCTCTTTTTCCGAAAATATTCTCTTTTTTTCTAAAAATATTTCGAACCTATACTCTTTTTCTGAAAACTTTTCAAAAAATAGAAATAGTTAGGCACAAGAATGTCATCTGGCTTGTTGAGGGTTCCATAATGCAAATAACATCCTTAAAACTTTTTGTGTTACGTCTTGGGACATAGGATTTTCTCTACTGTATAAAAACCAAGGCTCGAGATAACCGCGTATGTATTGTTGTACATATCCAGCTCCGTCAGAGCTTGTAATCATTCTTTCTTCTTCAGGAGGCTGGGTTGTGCATGTTTCTCCTTGATCGGTGATCAATGCAAACCAAATATCTCTTCCTGATTTTGTGTAGGTGCTAATTTTAAGATCTGTTGGCTGCAGAATAAGTGCATCACCGCGCTGGCTGGTTAATGCTACCCTGTCATTGCCAACCTGAATCAAGTTAGGATTTGCTAATTTCGCGCATAATCCTTCAACAACAAGTTCTGTCTTGAAAGTATCTAAACCTCTCAAAAAATTCCCTATGCTCGTTTTATCATATCGTCTGGGAAAACAGGTAATCAATCCTGCTTCTAAGTAACTTTCTAATAAGCTCCTCATTTAGTACACCACTGCAAATGTGACTCTTTCAATTTGATCAAAGGTAATAGGTTCTGGATCTTGGAAGGGATTTGCATCTCCTTGTGCGTATGCTCTCCAATTTTCTCCTGTTCCTTCTATTGCAACAACGCGATGAATAAGAATGGTGTCATTAAGAAAGAAAGGTTTATAGGAAATGATGTCTCCTACTTGAATATCGTCTTGTTTGCTTGGTTTCATTTGTAATGCGTTTGCTCCCTGAAATAGCAATGGTTCCATGCTGCCAGTGTCTGCAAAGGTAGCCCAAACGGCATGGGGTGCTTCTATCACGACACTATCAGGATACACTTTAATCTCTTGTTCGCTTATTCTATCTTTTGGCATAACTTTAGGTGAGGGTTGAGAGAAAGAAGATTTTTGTGGTGTATCCAAAACAGCAGCGCTCTGAAATTGGGGTGTTACAGGAAAACTTTCACTGAGTAGCATACCTAGTAGTCCTCCTAGGAAAAAGATGCTTCCTAACAAAATCATGAGTCGTAGTGTAACCATCTACAGGAGGGTCATTCCTCAGTATTTTTAAAGATGAGGCAATGTGAACATTAAAAAATTAAGCCTTGTTTTTTTTAGTTTTTGTCTTCTTTTTTATCAAATTTTAAAAACAAAAATCAATAAAAATTTCAAAAATAAACAATAGGATATAGAAGGATAAAACAAGAAAAAATAAAAAATGTGCTTATCCGCACTTCATAGAACATACAATTTTTTTCAAACCGAATAAAATGAATACTACTGTCCACCAATTATAGGTCCACCAGCTAATGCTTCCATTTTCTTGGAGCAGATAGAGTATACCCACAAGAAGTAAAACTGCACCACAGAACATTTTACACTGCTTTGGACATCCGCTAGTAGGGCATGTCCCTGAAGCCATATCTGAACTTTTTGTTTTTGCCATGCTATCATCCTCTTTTCCACAAT
The DNA here is from genome assembly GCA_018303205.1 of Candidatus Woesearchaeota archaeon. Taxonomy (GTDB): domain Archaea; phylum Nanobdellota; class Nanobdellia; order Woesearchaeales; family JAGWAF01; genus JAGVYP01. Next base: position 32,940 of record JAGVYP010000068.1, on the reverse strand, counting down.
ATGCGGGAATACCTTGTTTTAATCCCTAGCCTATAAAAAGATTTCTATTTGGTTTTAAAAGAAGGGGGGGGCTCTTCAAACTCATCATCTAGGGGAGCGCAAAATAGGATCTACTCTTCAAGTAGAGGCAGATACGCTTTTTGAGAAAAAAGAGGAGTATTTCTTGTGCCTAACTTTTTGATAAGATAACTTTTTTTTTAATCGAAATACTCCTTAGGCATGTCTTCTATGCCAATTCTTCCTGAAAAGAGTTTTTTGATGTCTTTTATTTTCTTTACTTCTTCCATACCCTTAAGGTAGATATAATCTTTGGTAAAAGCTCCTGGCTGGGAAGTGTCTAGCATTCCTCTTTTTGCCCTCATCGTAAGCTGGTATGCTTCCTGAGGAGCAAAGTATTCTACGAGATGAGAGTACACTGCTCTGAAGGAATGCTTTAAGCTTAAGTGCACTGCTAAAACCCTTCCTGCATAGCTTTTGAGGACTTTGGGAGTAGACACTTGCTTTATTTCTTCTACCGCTGCTGCCAAACCTTCTTCTGTAGCTTCGTATTCTGCTGTTCCGATAAGAAATATTTTATAAGATTGCTGTTCTCCCATCAATGCTCTTCGCGCATGAACTCCCAGTTCATGAATTGCTAATCGTTTTGCATCTTCTACAGAGAACTGCTCTCCGTGTTTCAAGTAAATAGTCTTTTCAGAAGTTACATTATCTGCTCGCGCTCCAAGATGTTTCTTTATTTCTATACTCCAAGGAATGTTCCATCGCTTTGCTTGTCGTCTGAGAAACTCAGCAACCTCTTTAGCAGATAAGGTGTATTGCTCATTGTCTTTTATTTTTTTAGCGAGAATTTTTTTTGCGGTTTCCACCAGTTCTGGAGAGGGCTTGCCATAGTAGGCAATACCGCATTTGGTGTAAGGTTCCTTGCCTCTATTTTCCAAGAGCTCAATCCAAAGAATAAGCTTGTCAATCTTTGCATTGATAAGATGAGCTATGCCACTTTGATCTAAATGTTTTTTGCATTCTCTTAATTTTTTTTTGTAGTAGTCTGCATCAAATTTAAGAGGAGGGTACTGAAAGTGAGGATTATAAGAAGGTGAAGCAAAGAATTTCTTCTTTTCTTGATCTTGATTGATCGGATTTACATAGCGCAGACCCCGTATTCGCTTCCAGATTACATAGACACACTCGTCTGCTGCCTTGATACCCATATCCTTCTTTTTTTGGGATGGGTTTATAAAGGTTGTTTTCTTGAGATTTACTTTAATCTTCTCTAGACATTACTTTTTCGTTTTTTATGTCATCTGTCGTAAGAAAGTTAGGCACAAGGCAATATCGTTTTTTTTTATTCGTTATTCCTTATTTTTTTTATAAAAATACAAACAAATCAAAAAGAGGGTCTATCAGAGCTAGTATATAGTGTATATTTATATATTAGTATACCTTAATATATACTAACGCGGTGATAGGAATGGTAATCCCTACTCTTTATATCCCCTTTTTACAAAAAAAGCATATACCCATCTTTATACGTACTCGTCATTTTATTCTCGAGGTGAGTTGAGATGTCTGAAACTGAAATCTTTCCTGGATATAGAACAGGTGCCATGTTAGGAGGAAGAATAGGCAAGGATGGCATAGCACGAACTCAAGAAGTAATTGAAATAGCAACAGGAAAACGATGGGTTAGGAAAAGATACGATCTTACAGATCCTTGGGAAAAAGATGAATTCTATCATGAAAAAGCAGCTATGGCAATACTAAGAGGGAGTACTCATGTTGTCACAGGAGCTCAAGTCATACAAACTGAGGATGCTGCAAGAATACTCTTTCCTTATATTACAAGTGAAACATTAGAAGCAGCAATTGCGACATCTCCCCGTAGAGAGTTAGGTGAATCAGATATTGTTCCTATTTTGCGAGATGCTCTTGAAGGCTTAGCTGAGCTTCATGGCTATGGTATTGTTCATAGGGATGTGAAGCCTGCAAATATTTTGGTAGAACTCGGTGGAGAAAGAGCATGGGTTATTGATTTAGGTACAATGTATCAAAGAGAGGATCTCTTAAGAGAAAGAGGCAAAAATGGTTATGAATTTCTTGGAACACCTGAGTATGCAGCGCCAGAAGTCTGTGCCTGTCAAAGACCACTCACACCAGCAACAGATATTTACTCTTTAGGCATAACTCTCTATGAAATGGCAACAGGAGCTGTGCCTTTCAATTCGGTTTCAACAATGCAGGTCTTAAAAGCTCAGGTAAGAGATGAAATGCCTCCTGTTTTTTTCTTAAATCCAAAAATACCGCGATGGATAAGGGACCTGGTAAGAAGAGCAACACAAAAAGATCCAAGAGCGCGTTTTCCTGATGCTGAAGCAATGCTAAGAGTAATGCCAAGAGCAGCGTAAAAAGCTTTATTTTCTTTTTATAAAATTCAAAAAAAAAATACAAAATAAACTATTAATAGACGATAAAACTAGTATTCAAAAATAAAAAAACCATAAAAAATTCACATACTTTCTCTTTTTTCCAATGCAATATTGAGCTCTTCTTCTTTTATTTTTTCTGTAGAAGTATGTTGATACTCAAAAACATGCTTGGAATTAACCTGCATTTCCTTTGCTCCTACTTTTTCTTTAATATGTTCATGCCAGCCTTCAAGTAACGCTGCAAGACGTTCACTGACTTGTATTTGTAACGTAATCCCATCAGATTTTACTAATCCTGCTTTTTTTCGCAAGTCTTGAATTCTTCTTGCTAATTCTCTTGCAAATCCCTCTCCTTCGAGCTCATCATTCCTCGACGTGTCAAGGATAACTACCCCCTCTTTGAATTCTGCTAACACAAAGGGTTCAGGAACACTTTTGGTTATAACCACATGTTCTTTTTTCAAAACAAAAGGTTCTTTTCCAGAAATAAGATCATAGGATCCTTTTTCTTCTAATGACTTTAATATTTCTTCTTGTTTTGTTTTTGCTAATGCCTTTAGTACCTGAGGAGTATCTTCTCCAAAGCTTTTTCCTAACGCTCCTTTCTGAGGTTCAACAATTATTTTGCATTGCGAAAATTGCGAAACTACTTCTATTTCCTTCACATTGGTCTGGGTTTGCATTAAAGCACAAAGATTTTTTACTGCTTCCTTGCTTTGTTTTGTCGTTGTCACAACAATGAGTTTTTTCAGGGGCCATCGTATTCCTAACTTGGCTTTTTCTCGAGCATACAGAACAGCAGCGATGATCTCTTGCGTGTTTTGCATGTGTTTCTCAAGTTCTTCATTGATTAAGGAAGAATCTTCTGTTGGCCAGGAGTAATGATGAATGCTCTCTTCTTTCAACTTCCATGCTTTCTTTACATTTTGATAGATTTTTTCGCAGATAAATGGGCAGGTAGGGGCAAAGAGTTTGAGAATGGTCAAAAAAGATTCGTACACCACATAGAGTACTGCTTCTTTTTCTTCTTTTTTTCCTGTCGTTGTTTTTTCTCTTACAAGTTGGATATAGGTTCTTGATAATTCTAAGAATAATTCTTCTACTGCTAAGGGAGTTTCGTTGAGATGATACTGATCATATAGTTCTGTTATCTTTTTTATGGTAGAATGCACCTTAGAAAGAAGATATTGTTCAGGAATGTCAAAATACTTTTTTTGTTTTTCATATTTCAATTTTTTAGGATTGATAGTTAATTGTTCTGCAAAATCAAGGAGGTAATTCTGCAAGTTCCACAAGAGCATGAGGTTACGGTATTTTAATTTGAGATCATCAAAATTATAATTCAAATCTAAACCAGGGTTTGCTCCTCCGATCATGTAGTAACGCAAGGTATCTACTCCTTGTTTGTCAATCACCTCTTGGGGGAGAATGTAATTCCCTAATGATTTTGACATTTTTCTTCCTAGGCTATCATTGATAAATCCATGCATGTACACTGCTTTGAAAGAGGGTTTTTCATGACTAATCATTGAAGCAACATGTAAGAGGTTAAACCATCCCCTGATTTGGTCTATACCTTCCATGATAAGGTCTGCGGGAAATAGTTTTTCAAATGCTTCTTTTTTTGCAGGAAAGTCTAATGCATTCCAAGAAGCACAGCCTGCATCTACCCATACGTCTAAGATGTCAGGAATCCTCTTGTAGGTTTTTCCGTCTTTTTTTATTTCAACAGGATCCACACTTGGCTTATGAAGATCTTTCAGTTTTTTTCCGCTCAATTCTTCTAATTCCTTTGCAGAACCGATCACAAGATAATCCGCAGGATTATTTACATTTCTCCAGATAGGAACGGGTGTTCCCCAATAGCGTTGTTTGGTAATAGAGTTATCTCTTAAGTTTTGTAACCAAGAATCAAAAGCGTTATAAGCACTTTTGGGTGTCCAGTGTATCTTATCATTTTCTTTGATCAGCTTTTCTTTCATATCTTCTACTTTGAAAAACCATTGTTTCGTTGTTTTATAGATAATGGGCTTATGGCAACGCTGGCAATGTGCATAATCGTGATCAATAAAGGCTTGTGCAATGAGTGCATTTTTGTCTTTTATTTTTTCAATAAAATGTTTGTCATCTGTTTTCGCACGCATGCCTTCAAAAAAGGGAATGTCTTGAACAATGCCTTGATCATTCAGTGTATTAAAGGGTTTGATCTTATTTTTATGTCCTACTTCATAATCTTCAGGTCCGCATCCGGGTGAGCAGTGTACTAATCCTGTTCCTGAAACAACATCCACATACTCAGAAGAAAGAACTACGGTATATGTCTTGGGGCATTCTCTTTTCCAGGTGTTGATTTGGGGAATTTCGTTTTCAAAAACTCCTTCGTAAGAGGTTCCTTCTAGTTTTTTTCCTGGAAATGTTTCGAGTATAGTGTAGCTTGTTTCTGCTTTATGGACAATAACATCATCTGCCAATGCTTTTGCAAGAATCCAAGTTTCATTTCCAACTTTTGCTCTGACATATTCATGATCAGGATGAGCCATCACTGCTAGATTGAAAGGTATGGTCCAGGGTGTTGTTGTCCAAATGATCAGATATTCATCTTTTTTGTTTTTTAATTTTAATTTGACATATATTGAATTGTCTTTTACTTTTTTATATTCTAACTCGTGTTTTGCACATGCTGTTCCGCAGGAAGCGCACCAGGACATGGAACGTTCTCCTTCGTAGAGCCTTCCTTTTTCATGCGCTTGTTTTACAAGCCACCATTCTCCTTCGATATATTCTTTGGTGAGAGCCATGTAAGCGTTTTCGTAATCAAACCATCCTCCTAAACGCCAGAAGTCTTTGTTCATCTCTGCAGCATTTTCTAAGGCAAGTGTTCTGCATTCGTCAATAAATTTGTTAACTCCAAATTCTTGAATTGCTTTTTTTCCTGAGATGCCGAGCTTTTTTTCGGTAGCGTGTTCTGTAGGTAATCCATGCACGTCGTATCCCCATCTGTCAAAGACATCAAAGCCTTGCATACGTTTGTATCGAATGATAGAATCCTTCAATGCAAGATTCAATGCAGTACCCAGATGTACTTTTCCAGAAGTATACGGTGGTCCTTCTAAGAAGTAAAAATGTTTTTTTCCTTTATTTTTCTTTTTGAGTTTAGGATAAATCTTGTTTTTTTCCCAAAACTGCAAGATTTCCTTTTCTACTGCTTGTTCTTCATATTTTTCTGGCATGGTGTTTTATTTCTCCACTGTTATAAAAACATTTCGTCCTTCATTCTAGCTCATTTCTTTTTCCAACTTCTGTATTGAAGCTGGATGCACTAAATAATAAGAGAACTAGCAATTACAGGACTTACTTCTTTTGTTTTTTTATGAAACATAACCAAAAGAGAAGAAGGGAGGTATATAAAGATTATGAAAAGCTTTTATAGTCTTTACCCTCTGAAGAAAGAGATGGAGACTGAAATTGAAGGAATTAAAGAACGAAATAAAAGAGTTGAGGTAGACAAGGCTTGGGAAACAAGTTATACGAGAAGGCTCATTATTGGTATCATGACGTATCTTATTGCTGTTTGGTTTATGTATTCCTTGAACCTGGGTCATCCTTGGTTGCAGGCATTAATCCCTACAGGAGGCTATTTCTTGTCAACACTCTCTCTAGGAGTCATAAAAAAATATTGGATAAAAAAGTTGTATAAAAAATAATCAAGAACGATCTATTTTTATCTTAAGCGTTACAGGGATATCTATGGGCATTCCTGATTCTAGGCGTTTCTTGAATGTAAATATTGCTATGCCTTTGGTGTCTCCTTTCTCATCAATCTTTTGAAAGATGCCTTCTCCCAGATCTTTGTATTTTCCTTTGCTGTTTGTTCCTGTTCTTATTTCAAGAATATCTCCTTCTTTGTCATAGCAGACTTGCATGCGTTATCACCGTAAAAAAAGGATATGAGCACTGTTTAAATACTTTTTGGGAAGTAAAACTTTTTTATTTTTTTTAAAAGTTTCTATAGACTACTCAAAAAAGCGGAGCACTTCTTTTTTCTTTTCTTCCAGAATAGTTTTATTTTTTGCTTCCATGTTCAAACGCAGAAGAGGTTCAGTATTTGATGCTCTTACGCTAAACCACCAATCTTCAAAATCAACCTTAATGCCATCTTCTAGAGAAAGGTTTCCTTGCTTGTATTTTTCTGTAAGTGTTTTGATCACTTTTTCTTTGTCTTTTACAGAAAAGTTTTCCTCTTCTATTTTTGCATATTTTTGAAAAGGGAGGATGAGTTCTGAGAGTTTTTTATTTTTTTCAGACATGATCTTTAAAACTGTAAGAGCGGTAAGGAGTGGTGATTCGTGATCATTTGTTTCTTTAAACAGGAAGTGTGCAGAGACTTCTCCTCCGAAGATCGCATTGTTTTCTTTCATCATTTTTTTCAAAAAAGGATTTCCTACTCTGCAGGGATAGGCTTTTCCTTTTTTTTGTTGAATGGTTTCTGGGACTATTCTTGAGCATCTCAGGTCATAGACAAAGGATGCTCCTGGTTTTTTTTCTAAGAAATATTCTGCAAGAAGTGCAATGAGGTGATCGGGGTGCACGTAGTTTCCTTTTTCGTCTAAAAACATGATTCTATCAGCATCACCATCTGTTAATATTGCAAGATCTGCATGATGTAAGAGCACTGCTTCTCGTGCATGTTTTCTGTTTTCTTCTTTCATGGGGTTAGGTTCGTGATGGGGAAAGGTGCCGTCTGGTTCTGGAAAGAGGGAAATCACTTTGCATCCTATCTCGCGGTAAAATACAGCATGCGTTAAGCCTCCCATGCCATTGCCACCGTCAAATATTATTCTTAAGGGTTTGATATTTTTTGCTTGTTTGAGAAAAAAGGAAAGGCAGTCTTGAACATAGGATCTTTTTGTTATTTCTCCTTTTTTTTCTGTTTTGGGAAAATTATTTTTTTCTACAAGTGTTTGTAGTGTTTTCATCCCATTGTCTTCGTACAGTGGCATTCCTTCACTGTTAACAAGTTTGAATCCGTTATATTCTGCAGGATTATGGGATGCTGTTATCATAATTCCGGGAGTGTTTTTGCATGCAAAATAAAACAAAGGAGTATCGGTAAGTCCGATCATGATTACGTTTGCTCCTTGTTCTGTAATGCCTTTGATCAGAGCTGTTGCTAGTATTTTGGAGGATGTTCTCATGTCATGCCCTATTACAACCTCTTTGCATTGGAGAAGTTGTACAAAAGCTCTTCCGAGTTTGTAAGCAAGATCTTCAGTTATCTCTGTTCCAAAGATTCCTCGAATATCATATGCTTTGAATGCGCTCATAGGTAGGATAAAGTAGGATAGTCCTTTTTATAACTTGTGGAAAAATCACCAAGAGTTTTCTTTATCTTTTTAATTCTTTTTTCTCTTCTATCCTTCCCGGTTCTTTTCCTAAGTTAGAAACCAGGTCATCTGTTTGTCTTATCATTTTGTTGTATTTTGCTTGACCAAAAAGTACCCAGTATAATGCAAAGAGTCCAATGATGCTGAGAATAGCAATCAAGCTGGTTTGCATAATCTTGTTTTGTTTTTCTAGTATATGTATTTTTTGTTTTTGAAATTCTACCAAGTATTTTTTTTTTAAATATCAAAAATGAAAAAAAGTATAACAAAATATTATTACAATATAGCAAACAAATAATTTTCGGAAATCCCATGCAAACCTATATAAACTTCTATCCTCTCAAGAGTACAGGATTTCTGGGGACGAGTGGAGAAACTAAAGATGGTCTATAAATCAGTATACGCAACAATAAATCCGGAGGCAACTGCACCTTTGTTTGGGCTAAAAAACAAGGTCTATACTACTATTTTAGGAACTATTGCTGCTATCAGCTTCTTTTCAGGTCCAGCAGGGTGGTTTGTCGGTGGTGCTGCTGTTTTAGGAGCGGGGACGCTTCTTCATTATTTTGATACTAGTAATTTTCGAAGTCAAAAAAAGGAGGATATTAAAGCATTACAAAGGGGTTATCTAGAAAATCGTGTTGCCAAAGCATATGGGCCTTCTCATATTGAATCAAGAGAATTTAGAATCAAACATGGTAATGGAGAAGTTACTGAAGGTGAGTTTCAGGTTCTTACAAGAAAAAAAGCGTTTAGCAAAACAGAAATAGACCAAGATCTTGAACAAGCAGACGATCTTTTTCATCTTATGCATGAACAAGTACAAGAGGGATATACTCGTTTAGAAGAAGCAATTCATGGTCGAGATTATACTACCTTTGATATAGAATCTGCAGCTTTAAAACAACAAGTTGGAGAAATGCAAAGAGTTTTCAAAAACGCGTATGGTGTTGACTTTAATGAAGGATTAAGTGATTCAAGAGCAACAGTGCAAAGTGTAGTTGGTGACTACCATCGAAGAACACGAATTCTTTCCTTAATTAGAAAAAATGCAGAACACAATCAACGTAAGAAGTTTACTGTAGAAAAGGTTGTCGCAAATCTTAGAGATGATATTGTAGAAAGTGTCGTACAAAAAGGTCTTGCAAAAAATAAAAGATTAATTGGATATGAAAATGATTACACAGCTGAGGTTGAGCGTGTTTACGATGATATTGCTGGAAGATTTATGAGTTCTTATGCAAGTTCTGCTCCAGTACCACTTTCAGTTGTTAGTCCATCAATTCCTGTAAGTTCTGGTGGTATAGAATTAGAGGATACAAGCTCTGATTGGAGATCCACATCACCATCTTATGGTTTAGAATCATTTCGAAATGAATATTCTCTCACTGATTTCTTAGGTGATTTTAGGAGAGCAGAATCAAGACATATAAAAGAAGGTAATGTTCTCAAAGGCGCAACAATTGAAGATTTACTAAATCAAGACAGCGCTACAGCATTTAAAGACGCTCTTCTTCCAGAATCAGTTCGTACTGATCCAAAAAGAAATGGTGCCAAAGTCTACAATATTCTCAAAGCATTAGAAAGTCTTGATAATCCAGAAGAAGTTGTAAGAACTTTTCGATATATGCATACTAATTATGGTAATGATACTCAAAGAATGATTAGGAGTATTCTTGGAATCCTTGATGGTCAAAGTATCTTTTTTGAAAGGGAACTTAAAAAACAACATATAGCATTAGAAAGTAATGCAGCAGATATACGTCATGTGCTCACGGCTCTTATTCCTTATGTTCCTATAGATGTTTCTGCAGAAGAGACTTTATCAGGAGATCAAGTTCCAGTTGGCTTAGATAGTTTTGATGAACATGTGGATCAACCAGAAAATGCTTCACACAAGTCAGATGTAGGTGAAAGACAAGCTGTTTCTGCTTTAGTTGTAGGCAATGACGATGTTCCTGAAGATGATTTGGACTAGCTAACCTATATAAATGATGTTCTTTCTTTAGCTTATGATTTCTGGGGAGACTAGGCAAAACTATGATCCATAGACCCAATCCTGAAGCTGTTCAGCGATACAAGAGTATGTATAATCTTTATGTAGCGACAGCTCAAGCTTTAGGAAGAGGACAATTTTCTACAGTTCAAGAAGGCATTACGCAACTTTCATCCGATCTTGATTATTTTCGTTCATTAGCAGTTCAAGGAAATACAACTTTTCCCTTTCAAGGAAGGAAAATCCCTCTTTCTCAGCTTGTATCCCAATACACCTTAAGACGGGATGTTCTTACCTGGTTAGCTCATGAGCTCCCACAACATGACGGAGCAATGAAGACAGCATTAGTCGATGATAATCTTACGACAAGACTTACTGTTGCTCTTACTCCAGAAGGGCAGGATAGGAGAGAAACCGTCGAAGTATATGCAGAATTAGCAAAAATGATAACAGGGGATACTACTGTTGCTCATCATATCTTGAGACCTAAACCAAGTGATATTCTTGATGCAAAAGTGGATTTCTCGCGAAGAATGCACCGCTTCAGTCTTATGTACACTATTCTTGAACATGAAGGAAGATATGAATTTGCGTATCATCCTCAAGACGTCTTGAGAGACATTACGCGCTTAGAAAAATTGGTAGACATTGCATTTCCAAGTGAGCAAGACCGTTATTATCCTAAAGCAGTATTAAGTGGGTATAGCGTTTTAGCAAATACACTCAAGGAATTAGATGGTATGGGAATACTTCTCTCTGAGGCTCATAGGAGAAATATGGATGTTGCTATCTTGAGAGTACAAGAAAACTTAAGATCTTTTGTTGCAACATATAAATCTGGTCTTTCAGAGCAAGGTGTAAAAAGTGTGCTCCATAAGGTAACTCCCCATGGATTAGCAGAAATTATTACGCAAGAAGTTCCAGAAAGAGTATATCATTTACTTTTCATGTTAGCAGTACAAAATCCTAAAGAGGTGGGAAGTGCTTTAGCAGAAAGAGTGATGGCTGAATTAACACAGGTGAGAAAACCAACTAAAGAGTGGCAATACCTCAGTGAGGTTATCCAATTAAGCAGATTACCACGCCCTGTTCCTGACTTAGATCCTTTATTGGAAGAAAAAGCTCAAGAAGGAAGAAAACTTTTATTTGAAATTGTAGAGGTAGCAAGACAGTATCCTGAACAACATGTTAGTTTAGAAAATTTTGCTGTCATCACAGAGATATTTAACGGTGATCAGAGAAAAGGCTTGTCAAAGAATTATTCTCCTGAAGAGCTGTATGTTATCCATGGAATCTTAACAGCAAGAGAAACTAGAGAAGTAAATAAACCTACAGGAACAGTTGATGATATAGGGCTTGATGCAGCTTTTTCTGCTTCAGCTGAAGATACCGTTGATAATCTCTTCGGCGGAGATTAATTCCAAAACCCTTTTAAACTCTGTCATGTTCTCAAAAAGTATGTTCGATAAAATAAAAGCGGTTATACAAGTTAAAGAAGAACTCGATAAGGTAAAGGAAAAGCTGGACATTCAGTCGCAGAGCGTTGATGAGTTAAGTGTAAAAATTGCTGAGATGCAGCATGGAGTAGAAGATTTTATAGACAAGCAAAAGCAGATTATCAATGAACAAAAAAGGATTATTAGTGAATTTCAAAAGGATAAGCTTACTCTCGCAGAGCACGTAGATGATCTGAAACAGGAATTATACAATTTTAAAATGCTCAAAAGTCAAATGCAAAGTCAGATTTTAGAAAAATTTGACACTGAATTGCAAAATCAGTTGCTCAAGCACAAGGAAGAATTAAAAATTGATGTTGGTAATTATCAGCATATTAAATCACAGATTAATGAATCAGTAACCCATCTTGCTTCCTTAAATATCCAGATAGCAGAGCTCAAAAAGATTGTTTCCCATATTAGCCAGGAAGATTTTGAGTTTACAAAAGTGATGAATAAGATTGCGCAGTATGAGCAGGAAAAGCAGGAATTGCGAGAGCGTTTAGACAAAGCAGAGCGTGTCGCTGCAAGGATGATCAGGAGTTAGCAAATCTTTATATATTTCCGTCATTCTATTCTTCGGATGAGTGCATCTTTATACACCCTTACCAAACAAAGGAGAGGAAACACAGTTCAGCTCACTTGCTCTTCTGTTGAGGGTCCTGTTCTTTCTATTGAGACGTATCTTCCTGAGGGAGGACAAATTACTTCTGCTGAGATAGGTCTTGTTGAACGTGGACAAAGAATAGGTATAGAATATAGAGAAGGTGTCTTTCATCCTGTAACGGTTTGGGAGAAAGTTCCCCGGGATGAAGGAGAAGGGGAAATTCCTGTGAGGCAGTCACAAAAAGACATGAGTTCTTCTTTGTTATTCGTTGAATTGGTATTACGCTATGCTCTGCCTGATTCTGAAGTTGATTCTGATTTAGATACAGTTTTAGAAATGTTCTCTCACTAGGTTATTCAACATAACGTTCCCAAATCATTTTTAATTTTTCTTTGTTAAGAATACAAGATAAGACAAAAATAAGTGTGATAAATACTTCAGACGTTATGCAGAGTGAGCAATATGCGCGGATAATCGTAGCTGAAAGATAGGTTAAGTATGCTTGGAAGAGTGTTCCTATAAAACTCAACAAGAGAATAATCATACTTACCTGTTCTTTTCTTTTTTCTTCGCTCTTCAAAAATAAAAAAAGGATGCTTAGTAAAAAAATAATGATATACGTAACTAAACCAAGCACTGCAACAGGTATTCCAAGAAAATAACTGTACTCGCTCGTGGTTACTGCGCTGCATCCTGATCCTGTCAGGCAGCCGAGGATTTCTTCATCAGGAGCAGGAGGATTATAGTGAAGCCAAGTAAGGTAAAACGTGAGCAATATTCCAAGAAAAGCAAGGAGTACCACAAACCAGGCTATTTTCTTATTCATTTATCATCACTTTCCCATAAGAGTGTTTTGTTTATAAACATTGTGTATCTGTTTTCGTCTTTATTTTCCGAAGTCTTTTCTTAAAAGTTAGGCACAAGGAAAATGTCGTTATTTTTTTTGTTCGTTATTTCTTATCTTTTTTTTATAAAAACACAAACAAAAATTCTAAAAAAGACGATAAAATAATCATTATGAAATATACAGGAAAACATAAGAAAATAGAAAAAAATACATAAAAAATATTTGAAAAAGTTAGGCACAAGGAAAAAAGAAAAGACATTCCAAAACAGGGTTAAGGTGCAAAAAAACAAAAAGTTATAAAGAGGGAAAGAATTCATAAGCATATGAGAAGTGTGATGCCAAAAAATATTTTTCAAAAATGGCTTGATGAAGGCATGAGAGATGCAACTACATTAGGAAGTATTTTTTTTAGCATGTTGCTTGTTGTTCTTTTTTATCTTGTGGGGTATAGCGCTCTTGCAAATAGTATCTTGCTGGGTATTATACTTATTCATATCATTGTCATTGCTGTTCGCTCAGTGTATTTCAAAAAAAGACCAGAAGCTTTGTCCTATACGACGTGGTTAGAAAAAATAGAAGCAAACTCATTTCCGAGTGTGCATACTGCAAGAATTTTTGTATTAGTAACGTTACTTACTCATCCCTATACTGATTATATGATGACTATCATTCTTTTCTTGTTTGCGGTATGCATTGCTTATACTCGTATTTATCTGAAAAAACATTATTGGAGTGATGTCTTTGCAGGAGCTGTTCTTGGCGTTATTCTTGGAGGAGTTCTTGCCTCGTTTTTTCTTTGAAAAAGCGAACCTTTAAATATAACCCTCACTCATATGGTAGTATGAATCAAAAAATAAAAATTGAGGAAACCCCGATTAACGTCGGTGATTACATTCATTGTTAAATTAAATGATATTCTAAAATTCTATTATGGATTATTTGATATTTGTTTGATGAATTCAATAATTCTCGGTAATATGCATCATCAATAGTTAATTCTTGCATAGACCAACCTTTATTCAAAAATTAAAAAATTATTTTTTCTTTTGAACATAACAAAAGTTTCCAAAAAGGAAAGGAAGTTAGAAAAAATAAAATCATATGGTGATAGTAGTGTAATAGAAGCATTGAAGCTTGTGGTGCTTCAGGATCGGGTTCAATTCCCGACTATCGCCCTTTAAAGTAAAGTCGAGCGGACTTTAAACGCGGAGTGAAGAAAAAATGAAACAAAACACAAAAGAAAGGCAAGGTACATCAACAAGGAGCAAAACTGCACAAGGTATTCATTGGTAATGACTTACGTAGAGGCATTGAAAAAGAATTATGGGTTGTTAAAAAAACACCCGATGGTTATAGAGCTGAATCTATTCGTGACAAACCTGAATTTTGCAAACTTTTATTTCAATTAGATGGAGATTTTGAATATGCGCAAAATCAATTTGAATTAAGAACGCGTAATGGAGAAGAAGAACAAGGACCATCTGGTGCTGAAATATCCTTACAAGAAAAAGTAGGATTATTACAAGCGACGATTCCTGACGCGATTATTTTTAGTTCTGGAACTTATCAAGGAAAAGATGAACCCCCATTAGATCTTGGACAAAAACAAGATACGTTAGGCCCAAATGTTTTTTGGTCTGAGTTTAACTTAGTTTTTCCAGCCGATGCTAGCACTCGTTGGACAAGCGCAGATCAGTTAGACCTCAGTGCAAAGGGTTCTGAAAGTGCATTAATAAAATTATATAATAGAATGACGGGATTAGCACCTGCTTTGATTTATGCCTTTTCAACATCTCCAACGTTGAATGGTGTATTAACCACGACTTGGAATAGACGACAGCAGATTATTAATTCTAAAGGAATACGATCTGGAATTGTTTATCCCGAATCATTTCCCTTAGCGAGTATGCAACAATATCTTCTTTGTTTAGAAGAAACTGCCCGTCAGATAGAAGGTGCATTAGCAGATCAAAACCCTACTTTCTTTTGCCAAGAAGGAATGAACCCACGAGAAGTCGTTGCTCGATATCGCGGATCAGATTGGGGCTTTCTTAAATTAGGAACTGATCAAGTGATTCGTTTTAATTTAGGCGGAAGAGATGGTACCTTTCTTGAAACAAGATGTATAGATGCACAAGAGTGCATAAAAGCTACTGCAGCGTTATCTTATCTTGGAGAAAGAGTTGCAACAGCAGGTACTGAGTTAGATGAATTGCTTTCTCTTAATGGATCGCAGTTAAGAGCAAATGTAAGAGAAGCAACTTGGTATGGAGATCGAGGAAATGTTATGATCGGTACTCAACGTATGCTATTACCTGAGTATGCAAAACAGATAGCAAGTGTTCTTTTAGATGGAGCAGATGGCAGATATGCGGATCTTTTGATACAGCGTTTTGAAAATCCTCCTGCAAAAGAGATAAGAGCAATGGTAAAAGGAGGCAAAGATATCATCGCAACCCTTGCAACATGTTTGAGAGAAAATAAGACTATATATGAGGTGAGATAAAAAATGAAAAAGTATAGAGGTAGAAAAAATGTGTAGGATGTCCATCTTAGTAGCCACAGGAAGTAATTATCTTACACGAAGCAGTATACAAAGTCAAATAATGCACGTGCAAGACATGGCTACTAGTAGAAACGATATTCCTTATGTTGTAGGAGATTTTACTACTGACCCTACAAAAAATTTGCGTGCACCCCGATTGCACAAAGATGGTTATGGATTCTATGCCTATGGGGAGAGAGAAGTAATAACTAAAAGTATAGAACCACTATACGAGCAAGATGCATCAAAAATAGCAGAAGTGAGTCCAACGAGGTCTAAGGTTAGTTTTGTACATGCTAGAATGACGTCTTCAGGAAGTAAAAATGTGCAAAATAATCAACCATTTAATTTAGATTATGTTGTAGGAACACACAATGGAACAGTCGAAGGTATTGCAGAGGGAGATAAAAGCGATTCACAAACAGTTATGCGTGTTATGAATAGTTATATAGCGCGTGATAGTTCCTTGAACCCAAGAGACATTGAAAGAACAATTATTGACAAAATTGTAAGACCTTCATCTCGCTATATGCTATTGAATTTGATGCTCTATGCAAAAAAACAAGGAAAAGTTATTGTTGTTTGTTCTTACGAACCAAATGAGGCACGAACAGTTAAATTAGCAAGTTATGTATCAATGGTTATTGCACAAGATGATGAAAAAACATATGTTTCTTCTGAACGTGATTTAGAAAAAATTGTGAGAAACTCAAAAAAAAGAATAAGAACAAGAAATAATACTATGTACATTATTGATCAAGCAACAGGCATCATACAAGAGTATTACATGAAAGATTTAGAAAAAGCAGTAATGAAGCAAGTAAAAGCTCGAAATAAACAAAAAAATAAATCTGGAAAAAGGAGAAGCAAAACTGCAAAAACGACTAGAAAGGCAGCATGAGAATACTTTATCCCCAAAAACGGGTTTTATTATCCTTAAAAAATGGGAACCACGCTTTCTGCTTTTGACCTCCTTATCGCTTCAATTACTTTGAATAACAATATGACCTTAGTTACTCTTGACAAAAGTTTTGAAAGCATTCCAAATTTGTATGTTCTCATCTTGAATTAAACGAACGCTTTCTTCCTTCGTTACCTTTATAAACCCCTCTCGGTTTCTTTGGGGAATGCCAAGAAAAAAGAAGGAAGTTGAAGAAAAAGTGTCTGAAGAAGCACTATCTGAAGAGCATACTAAAAAGAAAAAAACAAAAGAAGCTAAAAAATCTGAAAAAAAAGAAGAAAAATCAAAAAAAACAGAAAAAAAAGACACACTGGGGCAGCCAGAGATTAATATTGGCTTAGTTGGTCATGTTGATCATGGAAAAACAACATTAGTAAAAGCACTCTCCGGAAAGTGGACAGATACGCATTCTGAAGAAATGAAAAGGGGTATTACGATCCGTTTAGGTTATGCTGATGCTATTTTTTATCATTGTGAAAAATGTGATGAGTATAGTGTTGCTTCAAAATGTATAACCTGCATGGGTCATGCAACTCCGCTGAGAAAAGTAAGTTTTGTTGATGCTCCTGGTCATGAAAGTCTGATGGCAACGATGTTGTCAGGTGCGACGATTATGGATGGCGCTATTCTTATGATCAGTGCGATAGAGTCTTGTCCGCAACCACAAACCAAAGAACACGTGCAGGCATTGCAAATTATCGGTATCAAAAATGTGGTCATTGTACAAAATAAGATTGACTTGGTGACTGAGGAAAAAGCAAAACAACATTATCAGGAAATCAAAGCATTCCTTGAAAGCACAGAATATAAAGATGCTCCTATTATACCTATGAGTGCCCAGCATGGCATTAATGTTACTTATCTCATTGAAGCCATACAGCGTGTTATGCCTACTCCTCAGAGGGATGCCACAAAAGATCCTGTTCTTTTTGTTGCAAGAAGCTTTGATATCAATAAACCAGGGTCTCCCATTGATAATTTTGTTGGGGGAGTCTTAGGAGGTTCACTTCAGCAAGGTACGCTTCAGGAAGGTGATGAAATTGAAATCCTTCCAGGATATTCTGTTGAAGAAAAAAATCAAAAGGTGCACAAGCCTCTCAAAACAAAGATTATTAGTTTAATGACAGGAGGAGAAAAAGTAAAAGTTATTGTTCCTGGCGGAAGTGTTGCTCTTTTGACAGGGTTAGATCCTTCTATTGTCAAATCAGATAGGCTTACGGGAGCATTAGTGGGAAAACCGGGAAAACTTCCGCCTGTCTGGTATGAAATCAAATTGGAAGTGCATCTTCTTGAAAGAATGGTTGGCTTAAAAGACGCTTTGGTTATTGATCCTCTGCGTATGAATGAGATTCTCATGTTAAATGTAAATAGTGCAGCAACGGTTGGTTTCATTGTTAAACTGCAAAAAAATATTGCTGAACTCAAATTAAAATTACCGGTGTGCGCAGCAGCAGGTTCTCGTATGACCCTGTCTAGGAGAGTAGGTAATCGATGGCGCTTAATTGGTTATGGAACTATTAAAGGATAATTTATCTTTTCTTTTTTCATATTTTTTTTCAAAAATAATAAAAGCTAAGAAAGAATCATTTATTCACGGGATACTTCTACCGTTATTGCTTGTTGGGGATTGGGAAATCCATACCATTCCGCATCAAATTGGCATAATCCAATGATAAATGAACTTCCGCAAGCTTCGCCATACAACTGGGGTTCTGGATTGTCCTGATCATCATGCCAAACATCTAATGAGTTTCTTATTCCCGCTTTGCATAAGCACCAATGCTGTTCTGCTCCGGGTTTCCAACGTACAGCTTCTCCGGCCATATCATCAGAAAAGGAAAACGTAAATGAGTCATGAGAAATGATAACCACTAATGCTACGATAGCAATAATGCAAACCATACTTAAGAGGGTATAATCGAAATCAGCCATAGCTCTTTTTTGTTTCTCTGTTATAAAAAGGTTTTGATTTTTGTTTTGGATTTTTTAATTCTAGTCTCAACTTTTTTTTAACATATAATAGAAGAGCGGAAAAAGAGAAAAAAAGAGGGAATGCTTTCTCGTTACTCCTGTGGAGTGTCTATGAAGTATTTTAAATAAATATTCGGTTTTTAAAGCCATGAGGCGTATTTGGATAGTTGTTACTCTGACAGTTCTCCTTCTTCTGACTGCGGGAGCACAAGAAGGGCTTGAAGAGTATCCTCAACTCTTTGTTAAAAACAATGCGCTAGATGTTACTATCGTTTATGGTGAACAAGCAAGTGGCAGAGTAACAGGAGCAGCCTATGCGCTTGTAGACAGTTTACGTACTCGCTTTTCACAAGGAGCAATTTCAACAGATACCGATGTTGATGATGAAGAAATCCAGAGTTTTTCTATAGAAGACCTTGAATTGGAAGAGTATATTGGAGATGAGCAAGAAACGGTTACTGAAAGTGATTTTCCAGAACTTCTTTCTTCAGGAACTATTTCTAATTCAAAAGGGGATACGGATTATGAACAATACCTTCGTTTTGAAACTGCTGATGGTCTTGTCAAGGGAGTCAGATTTGTCTATGATGTGTATGATGAACAGCAGGGTCTTTACCTCTTGGGTGAAAAAGATGAGATCCTCTTTGAATGGGAGATCGACTTTGATCGTTATCTTGCTTCAGATATTGAAAATACGATCTTGGAAGATATCCTTGATGAAGAATTTAATGTTTTAGGAACAGACATGGTGATTACCCAAGCAAAAGTAACAGGAAATGATCTTGAGCTCTCCTTGCTCAGTAAAGAACAAGAACTGTACTTATTAGAGGGGCATCCTCAAAATATTGTAATAGATGGAGAAAGCTATACGATTACTGCACAAAGTATCCTAGATGGAAGCTCTGAAGTGATTCTTGCAATTGATGGTGAAACAAGTGATACTCTTGGTGTGGGAGAAAGAGATAAAATAGGTGATCTTTATATTGCGGTTGCAGAAATACTTCTCAATGAAGCTCAGGAAGGCAGCAGGGATACTGCAACAACGAGTTCTTTTGACACTTCCCAATTCCAGAGTATGAGTGAATCCCAAATACGTGCGTATCTTGCACAAAGCACAACATTAAGGGGAGAAGATGTTGCAAAAGTGCAAATGGGAAAAATACTTCTTGAGTTTAAAGATACTTATACCGATAATATTTTTTCTAACACCGCTAAAATCAATGGGAATACTCTTGATGATGCAAGTGTTAAAATGATAGGAAACAAAGAAGGAAATGAGTTCAGGCTTGACAAGATCTTATATCATCTTAAAATAGATCCTGCAGAAGGAAATGATCTGTATGCAAAAGAAGGAGAAGGAGTACGAGAACATTTAGAAGAACCTGAAAGTATGCTTAGTACAATGTGGGATATTGTTTTTGAAGAAAGTGAGGAAAGAGAAACTTCTGAAGTACACTTTGAGCCAAGCAATGATGAATTGTATACCTTAAAATTTCTCAATACAGATGGAGATACCTGTGAAGTTCCTTTGCTTGATAATTCTAATGATAGCGGCTTAGGATTTACTCTAGGCGATGATGATAACAAGTTGTATTTTGTGGAATGTGCAACAGGAACAAGCTGTATTGAACGAGAGTCTTATCTCTTCTTAACTGATGACCGTGATCATACAGGTCTTACTACAGTTCTCGAGTATAAAAGTTATTCAGATACCAGTAAGAAGGTTACTTTCAAAAATCTTTGTACAGATCAAACCTTTGAGGAAAGTTATACGGGCTCATTGGGAAACGCTAGTGGTGACATTACTCTCGGCGGGCAAGACTTTCGTTTTTCCATAGGAGCAAATGGAACGCTTGCTGTTGATCAGAATAAAGATGGCAATATAGAGAGTCTGGACAAAGCAGTTATTGTTACTCAAGGAGGTTTGCTCATTGATTTGGGAAGTACAAACACTCCTCTCCCAAGTATAGACCAGGGATTTACGGTTAATCTTTCTATAGAAGAAGAATTATTTGACGAATCTGGTCCTTTTGATTTTGGAGGAGATGAATCTGTTACTTTTAGTTTTATACGAAAGAGTAGTAATAAAGTTGATCTTCTTATTCAAGATCAGAGTCATCTTAAGCTTCAGTCAGGAGAAGAACCTGATGTGAATAAAGGTATGAGTCCTTATGGTGTTTTATACACGTATACTGATGAGTCAGGAGAAGCAGGAGAGTTAGTTCTTGAAGTTCCTGAAACGCAGGTTAGGGAAACTGTCAGTATTATCAAAACAACTCAAGAACAGCAGAGCAGTAGTTCATCATCTGTGGATCTTACTGCATTTCTACAACAACCTACTGCAATTGATACGTCCATCTTTTCTGCTACAGGCGATAACTTTATTGTGATGGGTAATCCTTGTACTAATCGTATTGCTGCAAAACTTTTAAATGAGCCATCAAAATGTGATGCGGGTTTTAGAGAGGGCACAGGAATTATACGCCTTTTCAATACAGGTGCAAATTATCAAATTCTTGTTGCAGGAAAAACCGATGAGGATATTGCTAAGGCAGCAAAGGTACTCACTTTGTTCCAACCTATGCAAGGTACTCTTCTTGCAGTAACAGGAACAGAAGCTCAACCTATTACAGCACCACTGTCTATTGCTACTTGGGAATCTCAGTTTCTTGCTGACTTAGGAGAAGGAGATGGCGATGATGGACAAGATGATGTTCCTCCTCTTGTTCAGACTCTTTGTAGTGATGGAACAGATAATGATGGTGATGGGAGAATAGATTATCCTCTTGATCCCGGTTGTAGTAGTGCACAAGATGGTGATGAAACAGATGTCGTAGTTCCTCCTGTGTCTCCTCCTCAACAAGAGATTAATCCTGAAGTTGTGCAAGAAGAAAAAAGTAAGGGGTGGATTTGGATTCTTGTAGGAATCATTCTTATAGGTGGAGCGGGTGGAGCTTCCTGGTGGGTCATGCGCAAGCACAAAGCTGAAGAAGACATGCCTGCACCTGAAGGGTATACGAAAGAACAATGGAAACAAACATTAGCATATTATAAGGAGCATTATCCTGAATGGTATGCAAATTATCTTGCATGGTGGAAACAACAAAAGAAAAATACAAAAGATATTGCTCTCATTGCGCTTTTGATAGGTGTAAGTCTCATAGGTCTTGCGATGATTATTACTGTTTCCCTTCCCGGAGAAACAAGTGTGGGATTAGCAAGTGATACTACAGGGCAAGCGTATTTGCAGGAGCATGTGATTACCTGTGTGCATCAAGAGACAGGAGCAAGTTTTGTTTTGCCTGATGACGCTCCAGAGGAATCCTTGCGAGTGCTTCTTTGTGCTTATGAAGGTGCATGGCAGTGCACATATCAAGGTGTTACTCAAGAATTGTATTGTTCTTAACACTATTCTTTTGATAGTTTTTTTTTAACATAAAATGAACACAAGTATTGGTCAAATTTTGAGAGGATTATTGAGACCTCTATCTTGAGAATCTATTTTCTAAAACGACAAGTTTATAATTACACATTTGTAAATGTTACAAAATGCAAGAAAAATCAAACTTTATTATTTTATCGGTAGTAGGAATTGTAGCTATTTTCGCTATAATCATATCTATTACAGAAACTTCAACAAGAACAAATAGTATTGGGTTGTCTGAAGATGTTGTGGGGGAAGCTTCATGGAGTAGGAGAATAATTCCAACATACCCTATTACAAGTACAGATTGTTTGGATGTTGATGGTAATCATAGAGTTAATACAGCAGATGTAAAACTTATTGAGCAAGTAGCGATGAGGCGTTTATTGTTTACTGGAAATACTTGTGTAGCTGATTCTAATAGGGATGGTCTAGTTAATTTCCAAGATGTTAATGACGCCTCAAGATGGAGTACATACGCATTTCCTATAACAGCTACTCCTCCTATTCCTCGTTGTCCAGCTCCTTGTAATTGCCCTCCCATGTATTTGCCAAGTTTAGAATGTGGAGACGTTGATGGAAATGGTATTTTAGAGTATAGGGATGCGTGGTTAATTGCTGTAAAATCAGCTTGGAGCCTTCCTGTTTATGGAAATACTTGTGCCGGAGATGCAGATGGGAATGGTCAAGTTCATGTCGTTTATGACTCTGCATACATTGCTTCATTTATTGTAGGATTCATTCCTCGTCTTCATTGCCCTGGTTCTTGTACGCTCCCTCCTCCAATAGCTACTGGAGAATGTAATGACGGTGTGGATAATGATGGAGACACATATACAGATTATCCTGCAGACCCCGAGTGTACTAGTCTACAAGATGATAGTGAGTTGGCTACTCCCGGAGCATATAGACCTGAATGTGTGGATGGATTGGATAATGATGCTGACACATTTATTGACTATCCAAATGACCCTGGATGTGGGAGTTATTATGATACTGATGAGGCAGGACAAACACAATGTGATGACCAAATAGATAATGATGGTGATACCTTTATTGATTATCCTGCAGATCCTCAATGTTGGCATTATATTGATAACGATGAATCTATTTAATTGTTTCTTCTTAATTTCTTAACCTAAATACCGCTCTGAGCGAAACTTCTCCTTTAGATATTGACGAATGGAGTGATGGAGAACGACATGGATACGAGAATAAATCATCCTGCAGATTTTGGTTGCACAAGCCTAGGTGATGATCTTGAATATGAATTTGAGTGTAATGATAATGGTGATAATGATGGAGATACGTTTATAGATTATCCGGCAGATCCTCAATGTGTCGCTTATTATGATAATTATGAACTTCTTTAGTTTTTCCTATTCTTTTTTGATCTTTTCTTTATTTCTTATCCTTTCTTTTCAAGTTACATGCTTCCCATCAAAAAAAATAAACACTTTTAAATAGGTTCATTCTTTCTTTAAAAGCATGGAAGATAACTTTGATGATTGGCGTAAGGCAGGCTTGCTTGCAAAGAAATGTTTAAGATATGCTGAAAGTTTGATCAAACCAGGTGTATCTTTGTTAGAAGTAAGTGAAAAAGTGGATCAGAAGATTCTTGATTTAGGTGGTTTTCCGGCTTGGCCTTCACAAATCAACGCAAATGAGATTGCAGCGCATTATTGTGCAGAGCCTGATGATAAAATAATTTTGCAAGATCAATTGTTTTGTGTTGATGTCGGCGTGAGTGTCAATGGCGCTATTGGTGATAATGCTTTAAGTGTAGACTTAAGTGGAAAATATACTGATCTTGTGAAGGCTAGTAAAGAAGCGCTTGAAAATGCAACAAAAATTCTTCAGATAGGTACAACATTAGGTGAAATTGGAAAAACGATTCAGGAAACCATTGAAAGTTATGGATATAGACCTGTAAAAAATTTATGTGGTCATGGCATTGAACGTTTTATGATCCATGCTCCTCCTTCTATTCCTAATTTTAATAATGGAAGCAAAATCACTTTAAAAAAAGGACAAATCATTGCTATTGAGCCTTTTGCAACGAATGGAAAGGGTATGATTCACGAGATAGAAAAAGGAAATCTGTTCTCGGTAACAGGAAAACATCCGGTGCGCAGCCAGAGTGCACGTGAAATCCTTAACTTGGTAAAAGAGCATAACGGTCTTGTTTTTACGACGAGGAATTTGCTTAAGCACTTGCCTGCAATGAAAGTTAATTTGGGTTTACGAGAACTGATGCAAGCAAAAGTCATTACCTGTTATCTTCCTCTTGTGGAAGATGCTAAAGGCCTGGTTTCTCAAGCGGAGAATACATTTCTTATTGACGATAAGGTTGAAGTGTTAACTTCAGATCCTGGCGAGGATTAAAATTCAAATCCAAACTTCTTTAACTCTCTTTTCCACATCATGCCTATTCTCATGACGTCTTGTTGGAATTTTACTGAGATCTTATACGTTTTCTTGTACATGTCATAGTCAATGAGGCCCATGCTTTTCATAGGTGTTAAGATCCTATCATAAAATTGTCTTTTGTTATAGCTTAGCTTTACATGTTTCCCTTTGTAAGGAGGGATATCCAGGATACATTCGTATTTTCCGTCATGTAATTGAGTTGCAAAGAGGCTCATTTCTGTCTTTGTTATTTCTCCTTTGTTTTCAGAAATGTATTTAATCAGTTCTTTTGCAACAATTTTCTGCTGGTCTGTTGCAAAGATGATTTCAAAAATATCTTCTGGTAAATTGAATCTATCAAAAAGTATTACCATTTTTTCTTACCATCCCCCAGGCTTTCTTCCTCTCAAGATATATAAAGATATCGTTTTCCTATACTGGTCTTGGTTTTTGGTGAATAAAATCACAAGTAGCTAAAGAGGTATACGCAAACACTTGAAAAAGAGTTTGATATTCCCATTTTTCAGATATGCTTAATATAGCAGCAACTCCTCCAGGTTTGAGGAGCCTATCTATTTCTTGAACAACATGTATGACACTTGCACCTGGACTAGAACCTGCGAGACCGAGTATAAATACTAGATCAGCAATTTCCGGAGGGAGTCCTGTTGCTGTTACACTTGCAGTCACATATTCTATTCCTTCATGGTCTTGTCGGGGTGCAAGATCAACTCCTATAAGTCTTGCTCGAGGATGTTTTTTTCTGATCTCTGAGAGTACTTTTCCAGTTCCGCATCCAAGATCAATGATAGTACCCTCCAGAAGTGCTCCTAGACCTTGGTCATTGAGATTGTCTACTATTAAAGGAAGGTACAATTTTTCAGCATCAGCATCAGTATACTGAGTATATTCGGGAATAGGGTTTCCAAGCATATTCATGAAAAAAGTTCCTTCTTTTTTATAACTTTCCTATTTATTCACCTATTTTTCTTTTAGCATTTTCTTGTGCCTAATTTTTTGATATTTACTCTTATTTCTGTTTGTTTTTTCTGTCGTTTTATTTTTTTCATATATTTTTTATAAGTTCTAATTTATCGTCTATTTTTCTGTTTATTTTGTATTTTGTTTGAAGATTTTTCATAAAAAAAGATAAGAGTAAACAAACCATAGCTTAGTTTTTTCTTGTGCCTAATCTTATCGTTTTTTCTTTTAAAATAGAGTGAATTACCATACATAGCACACTAAATCGAAACATTTATATATAAGTATACTTAAAAAAATACCAGTATACAAAAGGTATACACTAAGGCAGGTGATCGAGAGGAAAAGAGCATATCACGCTTATAAGGGTCTCCATAGCTAATATTCTATAACCACCCCCCACCCCACAATTAACGGAGACCCTTTTTTCTTATCGTTCAACAAGGAGGAAGGAACATGGATTTCATTGTACAAAACGCGGTCAAACAACCACAACAAGAATATTCTTCTAATGTAGGAAAAGCTAACATCAAAGTAGTCGGTGTTGGCGGTGCTGGAAACAACATGGTTTCCTGGCTCTATAAAAAAGGAATCAAGGGAGCAGAGATTATTGCATGTAATACTGACTTACAGCATCTTGACTTTACTGAAGCAGATCGTAAGTTCCTTATCGGAAAAGACCTTACTCGCGGTTTAGGCTGTGGTGGTTTTCCAACCAAAGGAACTGAAGCTGCACAAGAATCCATTAATGAGATTAAACAATCCCTCAAAAACTCAGACATGGTCTTTATTTGCGCAGGTATGGGTGGAGGAACAGGAACAGGAGCTGCCCATGTTGTTGCACATGCTGCAAAAGAAACAGGAGCAATTGTCATTGGAACAGTAACAATGCCTTTTAATATTGAAAGAGCGAGAATAGACAAAGCAGAACATGGTTTACAATTATTGAGAGAAGTTTCTGATACCGTTATTGTCGTTGATAACAATAGGCTTGTGCAAATTGCCGGAAATCTTCCCGTACAACAAGCTTTTGCTGTCGCTAATGAACTTGTTTCAACCATGATCAAAGGTATTGTGGAAACCATTGCAATCCCAAGCTTAGTTAATCTTGACTTTGCAGACGTTAGAGCTATCATGACCAATGGTGGTGTAGCTGCTATTGGTATTGGTGCCTCTGATACGAATAACAAAGTAGAAGAAGCTGTCAAAGGAGCTCTCGCAAATCCACTCTTGGATATTGAATACAAAGGAGCAACAGGTGCTATTATCCATATTCATGGTGGACCAGATTTAACCTTGGATGCGATCAATAGGGTTGGAGAATTAGTTACTGAAGAAATGGATCCTGAAGCTAATGTCATCTGGGGAGCAAGAATTACTGATGACATGAAAAATAAGCTTACCGTTATGACCATTATCACAGGTGTAAATAGTCCTTGGATTCTTGGTAAGAGGGACAATAAAAAGACTTCTTTCCAAACGGTAAGATTAAATGACGATCTAGGAATTGAAACATTGTAAGATCTTTTTTATTTTTTAACTTTTTATTTTTCATATTTTAGAATGTTAATCAAGTGCGGGAAAAAGAGAGTTATTTATTTTTCTTCATTTTTATCTTTTTCTAGAGTAATTTTTTGTGTTACTTCCTTCTTGATCTCTTTTAAGATAGGTTCAAAGGTAGCTTTCGCAATAGAAATCGTATCTTTTACTTCCTCAATTTTTGGTTTGTATCCATAATAATTGATGTTATGCCTCAATCTTCTAAGGTTGTCTATTACTTGTAATGGTCTTGTTGTTTGAACTTTAAGTTGAGTAATCTCTTTTATAGGGGTAACATGGTCGTCTGATTCAATTCCTTTAGAAACTAATAATGCATCGCCAACCATCCTATAACATTCATAAATGTTTCTTATAATCGTTGATCCTGCTTGCTCACTAGGTTTTATAGTTAACGTGAACTTCATTTCACTCTCAGCAGCTTCTAGAATACTTAACGCATTTTTCTGATCAGGTCTTTTATGACGGATCATGGGTGTACCTCTAAAAATCCCTCTAAAACAATACCATTTGCTATATTAGCAAATACGTTTAAATCAATTTTGTTTCTAGAAAAGATATGCAAGTTTACTTTTACATTTTCTCTAAATCCGAATTCCGGTATCACTCCCAATTCAATGATCCTCATGTCTTTATGATCATCTACTTCAACTGCCAAGTCTATGTCACTTTCTTCAGTGTCATCTCCCTTTCTGTAGCTTCCAAAAAGTATAATAGCTTTTGCGTTTCCTACCTCCTTAAAAATGAGTTTTGCTAATCCTTTGAGATAGGCAGTATAAATCATAAGTAAGTTAAAAGAAACTTTATATGTAAAATTATAAGGGTGTGTAACATCACATCGTAAACTCCATGCTTTTCCATATACTCTTTTCTTTACAAAACCTTCTTTTTCCAAATCATCGATAATACCACTTACGGTTACTTTAGCAAGTTTAGTCTCTGCAGCGAGGTCATTGAGTCCTATTTCTCTTGTGGGAAAAGAAAAAAACCAGTGTAACACCTGTGCATAAGCATCATCTAACTCTCTCAAGTATCCTTTCTCTAGTTTCAGGATTTCTCTCTTTTTCAATTGTTGCTCCATAGTAAATAGTAATATAGAGAACTATATAAATCTTTTGGTTACCATATAGCTTTTTTTAGAACCATATGGTTTTTTAGAAAACCATAATCATTGGTATCCTCTTGGTACATTACGAATAGGTGTTTTCTCAGACTTGATATTTTCAAAAGGAATGTGCAAAGCGTGCTCAAAGATAAGTTTTACACGATCAATGTCCACTTTTTCTACTCTGCTGCGCAAATTCATGCGTGCAGAAGCTTTTACCATGTTCATAAATCCCACAACTGTGCGCGGAGTTATTTCTGTGAGCAGCATATTTTCTTTTTGTTTGAGCTGTTGTATATAAGTAACGACATCTGTTTCATATTCTTTTGGAAAGTGTACTGTCTTCTTTTTTGCAAGGGTGATATAGTGTTGTATAAACTGTTTATCTCCGGGGGTTATTTCATCTCCTTCATTGCTGGTTATTGCTTTTGTTATGTTTTCAAATTGAAGTTGTGAAGGTTTATTCATGAGAAAAACCACATGGAACCTGGTCATTAAGGCAGGATCAAAGGGAACTTGTTTTTTTATTTCTTTTAGGTCCTTGCTTTCAAAGCTGTCTCCTTTTGGATTAGCTGTTGCTACGATGCTGACATGGGATTCCATGCGCTGATGTACTCCTGCTTTGTCATACGTAACAAATCCTTTTTCCATAGCATTATAGAGCCCAGCTCTGCTTTCTTCCTTGAGTAAATTGAGTTCGTCAAGAGCACAAATTCCGTTATGAGCTTGTGGAAGAAGTCCTGGAACAAACTCAAATCCTTTATAGGTTCCCACAAGCCCTACTCCTGTGGTTCCTGAGCCTAATCCAAACGTGCTTAGAGGAGCAAGTTCAGTAGCTTCTCTTATCAAGTCAGTTTTTCCTGTACCGGGATCTCCTAATAAGAGAATGTGCACAGGTTCTTTTGCAAAGAGCTGGAGTGCTAATGCGCCTTTAACCTCTTCGTATCCTATAATATGAGGTGCTATGAGGTCTGGTATTTTTTCATGTGCTTCTTCTGCGAAACGTTCAAAAAGAATGTTTTGAATCTCTCTTTTCACACGAGCATTACATTCATCAACAAATCCTTTCATTTCCTTGTCTAGGGTTTTGATTTGAGGAATAATCTTTACTCCGAAGAGCTTCATAACAATTTTTTCATCCCTAAAACTGATCGTTTGGGACAATTTGAGCTCTTCAAGTCTTTTCATGTTTTCTCGGGAAAGAAACTTATTAAATCTTCCAAGAAATTCGAGGTCTTCTTCACTAAATTCAGGCTCTTCTTCTCTTTTAAAAAAGATCATAAGGTAGGAAACTCTTTTTCGTGATTTAAATGTTTCGGAAACCGTAGGTTTCCGAAGCTCAAAAACCTTGTTTTTGTTTGTGTTTTTTTTTCATAAAAAAGATAAAATAACAGAATAATAGAACAGTTTCATCGTGCCTCACTTTCTGTTAACTATAGCTTTCTAAGAAAGAATTATAAAGTATAAGAACAAAAAAATGACATGATGCTTAAGAAAGTTTTTTCATACACGATGCCTTTCCTATTGTTAAAAAGCATGGTTTTCACAGGGTACTGTTTCCTCTTATTATTAGTGCTCTGGTTTTTTCTTCAGTTTACAAGGAGATCTGATACCGTTATTACTCTTTTTATTTTTATGGTAGGTCTTATCATCTCTTTTTTTCTCTGGAGGGGCATTTATCAATCTTTTTTTTATCTTTTAGAAGGTGCTCATCTTGTTATTCTTGCAGATTTTTTGCAAGGAAAAACGCTGTCTTCTTTACCGGTGCATGAGGGTTTGCAGAAGTGGAAATCAGTTTTTACCAAGCAGTCTTTTTTCACTTCTCGGAAAATGATTCTCAAGATTCTGACACAAATTACCAAGGCGCGACAAGTTTTTTTAGTTCGTTTGCTTTCTCTTGATCTTCCTCTCTTGTTGTACGCGGTACAATATCCTGGTGGGGTTGGTTTGCGTGACGCTTTTATCCTTTTTTTTAAAGCAAAGCATGTTCTTATGAAGAAGATTATCCATCTAAAAATTCTAAATTTGTGTATTCTCTTGATTCTTTTTTTTATCGTCTATAACTTTTTTGCAAGAAGCGTTCCTTTTCTTGGCGATGCTCCTTTTTTATTGTCCTTGATTGTTACTCTTTGGCTGAACTTTGTTTTTTTGCATCCTCTGGTTTCTCTTTTTCTTTTTTCTTTTACTGACAAGTTACTCAAAGCACAGCAGGTAGATCGTGATACTCTCGAAAGAATGGAGCTGGTTTCTTATACATTTAAGGAGCTCCTTTCAAAATCAGGGAGGGAAGTGCAAGAGAATAATGTCCTGCAGCAATTACTTCCTTATGTAAAGCAATATCTCGCGCAAGGATGGACCAAAGAACAGATCAAGCAAAGTTTGGTAAGAAATGGGTGGTCTGCTCTTTCTGTTGATCAAGCATTACAAAGAATATGATCTTTCAGTCTCTTCTTTTATTTTTATTATTTTTTTTATAAAAAATCCAAAAATCAGAACTTTCTTCTCACAAAGCCCTCGCCGAGAATTGAACTCGGGACCTTGTCCTTTTTGTAAATGAATACCAAGGACACGCTCTACCACTGAGCCACGAGGGCATAAAGAAGGAAGGCAGGGGTTGCTTTATAAATATTATGATATGTCTCCTCCTGCATACCAGCGTATTTCGTCCTCTTCTCTATCTTCATACGCATAGAGCTCAAAGCTATCAAGTTTTTCTTGTGTGATCATAACAGGATTGTCTCCTTTTAACTCATAAATCTCTTGTTGTTCTAAGTCGAGGAGTACTGGCCAGCAAGGGAGTTCGTCTCCTCCGAGAATAAAATCTTCTGTGGTAAGTACATAGCCAAAAACGATGTTTTCATTGTAATCAGGAATTTCTTGTTCTTCTTCAAGTTGAGTTTTGTATTCTTCAAATTCTTCTTGAGTAATTTCTTTTTCTTTGACATAAATCATATCCATCTTTTTCACCAAGCTTGTTTTTTTTCTTTTCTCTTGTCAAAAACCACCAATCACAGATTGGTGGCATGTTGCGACATGCCATTATCAATAGTGGTTTTTGAGCATGCTCAAAAATTTTTCACTATGAATAGTCAATCGGCTTCCAGCCACTAGTCTGTGACTAGTGGAAAATTTTTGACATTTTTATATCTTTCTTCTTCCTTATCAGTTTAGGAACAGAGTACGAAAACCAGCACAAGCTTTATATACTCAGTCTTTGCTCTGCTGAGTATGGTAAAAAGATTAGCTCATAAGGATACGAAGGAGATTATGTCTGAGATACAGATTAAAGAAAAAAATCTCAACAAAAATGATTTTACTTCTACTTGGCAAGGCAGAATTTATGTTCTTGATCCTACTCTTTCAGGCATCGCAAAAAAGATCAATGTTGAAAGAGAAGGCGAATACGCTATTAAGGTAAGGTAATTTAGTACATTACTATTCTGGGTAATCCTTTTGCTTGTTTAACCCAACTTTTTACTTTGTTCAGAGAAGGCAAGGTTCTTACTAAGTTTTTCTTTTTGTTTACGGTTTCCATTTTTTTCAAAAGTTTTTCCGCATTTCTCTGTTTTATTTCTGGAACAGTATCTACTCCTGCCCTTTCGAGTAACTCTGAATATTCTTCTCCAATGCCTTTGACGCGGAGTAAATCACACATGTTTACCCATTTGAGAATCAGTTTTGGGCTGATCCTGCTTTTCTTTGCAAGGTCTTTTCTTCCTTGGGGTGTTGCTCCTTTTTTGAGTAACTGGGCAGTATTGCGTACTTTTGTTTTGCGTAGTTTTCCTGCTTGTATCTTTGCTATGCCTTCTATTTTGGTAAGGCCATATTGTGGGTAGCGTATTTTTTTAACTTTTTTCTTGGTTCTTCTTATTTTTTTCTTCTGTGTTTTTCTTCGCGTTTTTTTCTTTGCTTGTCTTATTTTTTTCTCTTCTTTAGGCATGGTAACAACATAGGTTCTTGCCAAGGGTTGAAGAGGTTTTTCAAGTGGTGTTTCTTCAGATTTAAGAATGGGCAGATCTACAATTTGTAAAGGGTATATGGTTTCTTCTGTTTTTTCCTTTTTGTCTTCTTTCTTGAGCTCTTTCTTTTCTGGAATAGAAAGGGGTGTATCATTCTTCATATTGTAGAGGGTAAATAAAATTCCTAAGATGCTGAGAAACATTGTTGTGAAAAAAAGAAGTTCTTGTTTGCTCAGGATATACAGAAAGAGGGTATTCAAAAGCATCACGCTGAAAAAAAGTAAGCTGCAAGCAAGGCTTTCTTGTTTTTTTTGAAGGATTCCTTTGCTGAGTAAAAGCATGATCACTAATCCCATGCTTATCAGAGTTATTTCAGTTAAGAAGGGTAGTTGTGCTAAGCTTGTGCTTGTAATTCCTGTAAGGAGAAGTGTTCCTAGCATGCCTAAGAGAATACTCGTGCGTTTCATAGAGGACTTAAAAAGTTCTTTCTTTATAAAGATGGAGTCCCTAATGAGTAATTACAAAATTGGGATCTTTGGTTCTCTTTTTTGAATTTTTCTTTGGATTTTTTTTTAAAAAACAAAAAATGACTATACCTACGAACAAAAAGAAAGAACCAGGAACATTCAATAAAAAATTATTTGTTACTTCTCCAAAATAAAAAGAGCATTCCCACAATCGCAAGTATCACTATTGAAGAAAGTATATTCACTGATTATGATAAAGTTTGATTTTTCTTCCATGATTTTACCTCAGTTATTGACATCTACCTTCCGGTCTGAAAGGATTTGGTCTTCTTCTTTCTGACCCGTCATCTGGATAAATCCAATAAGGCATGACACAAGTTGGGCATTCCTCAGGGCAAGCACCTCCGGTTTGAAATTTTGGTGTACATGGTCCACCACACACAAGATCAGGATTAAATGGGGTTAGTCGTGGAATATGCGTTGGCTGAGGTGGATAACCTGGACCCCATCGTGGATCTAAATTACCAACAGATGTAACCGTAGTGCGTCCTGTTAAATCTTGAGTTTTCCCAGGTATGACCAATACTACTAATGCTATAATAGCAACTATCCCAACAACTGTTAATATGATAAAGTTGGATTGGTCTTCCATGATTTCACCTCATTTTGTTTTTTCAAGAATAGGCATATATTAATCTTCTGGTATTCCGTATGTGGAAAGCTTAGTCGATAAGTAATTGGTTCTCGTCTGATAAATTATATATTCTGTAGTATACAAATCATTATATATGAGAAGTAGTTACATTGT
>JAGVYP010000074.1:3705-5136 GCA_018303205.1 Candidatus Woesearchaeota archaeon | reverse complement strand
TAGAAGGATTGTAGTAAAAGCGTTCAAAAAAATAAAAAAACTTCCAGAGAAAATTATAAAAATATTAGAACATACGATATTAAATGATTTAGATAATTCTGTTGTAGAGATCGCTTGCTTCGCGTTGGCTATTCATCAAGGAAAGAATTATGCATACGATTTTTTAATAGGCGAACTTAAAAAATCAAATGAAATAGATATTCTTATGAGATTACTAAATGGCCTTAAAGTTTTAGATCCCGAAAGACATGATATTCTTACCTACCTCATAGATAATTTTATATCTGATAAAACCTTACTTAAGATACGTCTTAAGCTTGCAGAAGTATTAACTTTTTCAGTGTTTAATAAAGATGATCTACCAAAAGAGACACGAGAAAAAATGATAGAAAGAATTCACTCTAGCTTAAATCAGGAGCTGACGCGAGAGGAAGAAATCATTCTAACCCAATTACATGAACGCATCAGAGAGGATATCTCAAATTATAGATTAGATAGCGAAGAAGTAGCCCCAATCCTTGAAGAGGTTTCTTTACAGATCAAAGGTCGTTTCGATCGTTTAGGTATACAAGGTTTGTACTATATGAGTGATCGGCCCGAAAGGCCCGATTTAGCATCCTTATCTTTAAGCCTACTTTTTCATTTTGAATCGAATCGTCATTCTTTAAATGAAAATGACCTAAATTTAATTTTCTCCTCTCTCTTAAAGTCAAGTAAAGATTTTTTAAATGGAACAGTTGAATCACAAAGCTATGATGAATATGCTTATGCCTACTCCATTTTGGCATTCGATTATTTTATTAAAAATAATTTATTTACATCCCAAAGAGATGTGATGGTAGACACGTTAGGCCAATTGAAAAGAAAACTTTTAGTAAGACTAACAACATTTTCTGAACATCCACATCAATATCATGGTTTTAATACCCATGCAGTTGCTACTTCTATTATTGCCCTAGCTTTGACAACAAAGTTAAAAGAAGAAGAAAAGGATAGTCTTTTAAAAATATTAAATGATAGTTTTGATGAGAAACTGAAAGCCCATTCACCTTATGATATATACGATGATGTGCCTGGTGGAAAAAATCGGGAGGACAGTCGCGGTGCAGCTTGCAGGTCTGTTTTAATACATTTGGGAAGATGGCTTCTTGTAAAGGATGCTTCTACCAGGGAAGATTTAATCCTGACCATCAAGAATTTTTCTAGACAAATCTATGTCATTGAAAGAGAAACATATAGAGGAGGCCATTCGCATGGCATATTAAGTGGATTTGGTTCTCATTATTTTTATCCCACTATTCTTTTCTTGGCGCCAGCCACAATCATGTTGGCTGAAAATAATGATTTAGATTTCTCTCAAGATATAAATTATCTATGGAAAGTATTAAGAAGTGGACTTATAGAGAACCATTTCTTAGCAATGGGAGAAGA
>JAGVYP010000074.1:0-3696 GCA_018303205.1 Candidatus Woesearchaeota archaeon | reverse complement strand
ATGAGCAAGATAGATCAGCTTTCGCTTTTACAAATGCTTCCGGTGCCTTATCACTGATGGTGCTTACAGGCCAGAAAGACTGGCTCAATTTAGAAAGATTCAAACAGTAGGTTGAAGAAAGAACATGTCATGAAGCTAAAAGTATGCTTATTATTCTTGATCCTCTCGGCGTTTGTGCCAAACATTGCATTGAGCACTCTTCTCGTAAACCAAACGGTTACAATAGATGTAGCAACTCAAGAATACCTTCCTAAACAACAAAAATACAAGGCTTGGCAGTATTACCAATATCTTCTGGGGCTAAAAAATGTAGAAGGAACACTGATGCCTAAGGAAGAGGGCCAATTTACCAATGGCCGCTCTTACATCTTAGAAAAAATGAAATCTTTAGTGGAGGATGAGCGGGTCTCTCAAGAAATCAATCCCTTGGCAGAGGATTTTTTGAAAAATATTCGAGAAACGATCATGCTACATGGAAGAAAAGAGACTATTCAAAAAGCATATCTTTTTCTTTCCACAAAATATGGTTTTGAAAGTTTCTCTTTTATTGGAGATCTTTATTTAGAAGAAGGAGCTTTTGAAGAAGCTGCAAGTATGTATGAAGAGGCTTACCGATTTTCTATTGGATTTAACTTATTAGACTCTGAACAAAGAGAAAATTTTTCTAGAAAGATAGACTTTTGTCACTCAAGATTACAAGAGAAAAAAAGAACTCCTCCTTCAAATTACATATTTAGTCGAAATGAAGAAACTGAAAAACTTATCGTTCTGGATGAAAATGGACAAGAAAAATGGTTTTTTAAAAAAGAAAATTATCGATTTTTGTCAGAACCTTATTTCACAAAAGATAAACTATTTTTAATAACCTCAAAAGTAGAAGAGCATTATTTTAATGACAACAATCTATTTTTGTTTGTATTGGATCAAAAAACAGGCCACCTATTAAGAGAGCAATATGTTGCAGAAAGCGGAGAATATTTTAAAGCTCAAAAAGGTTATGTACGCCCTTATTCTTTGATAGGACATGAAGGTGAGATTGTTCTTTTTACAGAGGATTTTGAAGCAAGATTTAACCAGAAAGGAGAGCCTGTTTTAATTTATGATTATTCAAAAAGTGGGCGAGATAAATCAGTTGAGTTTTTAATTGGACTTTTAAAAGAAAATGAAATCCCCTCTGTTTTTACAATAAATTGCGCTTTGATTTTAAGAGAAATTTTCAGTGAGTATCTTCCTTCTGATGAATCGAAAAAAAATCTGATTCGAAAAATTATTTTAGAGAGTGCACTTCGGCATGAAGATGCTACTTTTAGACGCCGCGCTATCAGCATTATTGATAGTTCCTCATTAGATCCGGAAGCACTCAATGATTCAGATGAAACAGTTCAAATCCAAGCAGCTTTAGTATGGAGGCCCTATATTGTGGGGCCTTCAAATCTTATTCCAAAAGAAGTAAAAAAAATACGAACCATTCTTTTTGACATTTTGGAAAATGGCCAAGATGAAATTTTAAGATATGAAGCGATTGAAGCCTTAACGCGCCCGGCTTTTTATACCAATCTTTATTCTAAAGAAGAAGCCCAAAATGTTATGGCTTTATTTGTAAAACTTTTAAAAGACAAAAATATCGTAGTTAGACATCAAGCTATGGATGGTATTCTTGAAATTGCAACTTCTGCTATTGGCGGTGGTGGTTCTGGTGGATATCAGCGCACCTTTGAAGATAGTGCGAAGTTTATTAGTCCGTTTGTCCCCCAATTACACGAAGCACTTTATGACGAATCAGATTACATGAGAAGAAATGCTGCCATATTAGTAGGAATCATTGCAAACAGAGGGACAGCCACAAAAGAAGATTTAGAAAAGAGTTAAAAAACGCTCGGTGGAGGCTTTGGGATATATCAAATCTCCAAGGGCTACAGAAGAATTGGTTCAAACACTAAAGACAACTACAAATTTTAAAATTAGAAAAAAAATAATTAAAGCTTTGGCACGTATAGGAGATCAAGAAGCTGCATTGGCTTTAATTAATATAATAAGAAATGAAGATCTTTATTGGACAAAAAAAGCAGGGGAAGGATTAATTAACATTGAAAATGAAGAAACCATTAGATTTATTATTCAAGAGTTTGTGCCAGAATTACAAAATCCTAATTTTATTATACGTTTTATATCAGCTAGTATTATTACCTTCTTCAAGGATTTTGCAGATGTCTCTACTTTGCAATCTGTCATTCCTGTTTTAATAGAAGGCTTAGCTCAGGAAGATGAAAAATATGTTATTGAAGCCATAATATGCTTAGGGGAAATTGCGCTTAAAATTGAACAAGATAACATTCTTGAAAAAATACAAAGTCAGTTACAAAAAGAATCAAAAGAAATAAAAAGAACAGCCGCTGATACTTTGACTACACTGTGGAAAGGTAATGAAGATATAAGTTTATTTAATCATGTACTGCAAATTCTAGAAGATGCCTATCAGAACGAAGTTTATAGTCCAAGTCTGATTGAAAGCTTAGAGAGACTTCTTAAGAGAGAACAAGCGCCTGAAAGACGTTTGAGAGTTATAGAATGTCTTAAAAAAGCTTTAAATAGTAACTTCCAGGAAATATCCCAAAAAGTTCAAGCAATTCTAGATTCCGTGAAAATACCATGAAAATAAATTAGAGCTGAGACAAAAACACAAAAATGTTGGACAAGCCTTTGACTTGGACCACAAAGCTCCAGGTGAGTTTTACTTCGCCATTTTTTTCGATCATGCCTGTGGGTGGGTTTGGAAAAGGGGCAGCCAATTCAAAAGCTTTCAGCGCAGCGTCATCCACACCTTCAATGCCTGAAGAGTGCGCGATCGAAATTTTTGTAAGTTCCCCTTTTTGGGTGAGTGTAATATCCAGCTTGGTAATGAGATCATTTTCAAGCGTTGTCCCTTGTGCGTAAACCGCGCGCATTTTATGTTGCAGTTGCGGTTCCCAATACATGCGCAAGCGATCTTTAATGCGTTCAAAATAAGAATAAAATTGAAATTCTCGGGTATTGAGCGACGTTTCGAGTCCAGATTTTATTTCTGGTAGGTAATCATCTGTTTGAGAAGGAGGTGTTGCAGCTGATGGTTTCCTGGGTTGTGGCTTTAAGCCCAGGTCTGCCATGGATAATTGTTTCTTAGGTTCTGGGCGAATGACTTTGTCTTCATTGGGTTTTTTAAGGGGGGCAGGTTGAGAATTTTGCGTTTTCCCTGTCAGTGCGGCCTTGGTTTCTTGTTCTACGGAATTATTAAATTTACTGACATATTTTGTGTCTTTGGGCGGCGTTTGATCTTTGGGCTCAGTTTTGTCCACGACCTGTTCTTTGATGGGGTCCATAATGATACGCTCCACAATCATCGGCTGTTCTTTTCGAGGCTGATATTTGGGCCAAGGCGCAAATACAAATATCCCATGGATCAAAAGGGATAAAAGTATGAAAATCAGCGTTTTTCTTCTATTTTCTTGTCTTTGTTTTTGGTTCACAACGTACCTTTTTGGTCTTCATAAATCAGCAGATTTATGAAGACGCGCTATAGTTAAAGCCCTATACCCTTAATTATACTTATTTTTTTAAGCTTTTCACCCTGTAATGATCATATCGGCTAAATGCCTATAAAGATTAAGCTTTTAATAAATTAGACGGAAAGGCAAGGAAATGGTTTATGTGAGCCTACTC
>JAGVYP010000063.1 GCA_018303205.1 Candidatus Woesearchaeota archaeon | reverse complement strand
CATAATCTGACTAAAGATGGCAAGAAGATGCTTTATGTAGAATGGTTTGATAGGACTTCAGACGAATATGAAAGAGATGAGCTCAATACACGGAAAATTTTAGTAGCAAGAACACATATTTCTCCTGATAAGATGCAATATATCCTTGGGCCTTTGACATTAAGATATAAATTAGGAAGAACTGAATTTGATTACAACAATCACGCAGACCTTATTATAGGGTATATGGTCCAGAACGGAGCAGCTACTCCAGTAGTCTTAAGCCTGCAAAACAGTGCTGATGCAAAGCTAGCAACTGCCACTGCAATATTCAGTGAATATGCTGGCATTAAAGAAGATACTGTGTTAAGTGCAGAGTTTTACAATGACATGGAAAGGCGGCGTTATATCTCAGGACCTGACAGGTCGCTAAGTGTTATAATAGATGGAACAACTGCTGAATTTGCGCCAAATCATTAAATTAAAAATAAGTTGAATTACTCTTCTATAATTTTAGAAATAACATCTATCTTTTCAGGATTCAAGCTGACCTGCAAGCCATATGAAGTGTATTTTGGCATTATCAAGCGTTCCTTAATCAACTCATTAACTGCATCTTTTGCTTCGCCAATAATATGCTTTGGCAAGCCTTTAGTTAAATGTTCAATAGCTGTATGTTTGCCACCAATGATTCTATGCCTGTAAAGCTTTCTAAGGATAATCTTTTTGAGCTCCATCTATAAAGGTACACCATACTTATATTTATATGTTTGTTCAGGCTAATGTATGCTAGTATCCATAGAAAAGTATATATATAAGTTAGTATTATTATAGGCAATGGAAGAAAAATCATCGTTTAGGCTAGTGTTTGGAGATGCTCCGATAGTGAAAGTTATCGACTTTTTTTTAGATAACAGGGAGTTTGATTATAGCTTGACAGACATTGCAAAAAACTCTGATATAGGCTGGAGCACTTTGCATTTATTCTGGAAAGAGATTGTAAATTTAGGCATTGTTGTAAAGACAAGAAAGATCGGAAATGCAGAGCTGTATAAGTTAAACATCGCTAATCCAATAGTAAAGAAATTAACAGAGATAGATTCAGCGATTTCTAAAAGGCTGATGCAGCAAGAGATGGCTAAGCAGGGTATCAATAAGCAGAGATTAAAGGTTGTTGCGTAATTTTTTATGAGGTTATAATATAGTGCATAATTTATTATATCTTCCTCAGTCTTTTACAATCTCCTCAATTTCTTACAATTTTCTCAGCTTCTTAACCGCATCCTCTAACATCTTTATGCAGTAATCAATCTCATCTTCAGTCGTATATCTGCTTAAAGTAATGCGGACTGAGCCATGCAGCTCTGCTGCCTTTAATCCGATTGCTTTTAATACATGGCTTGGCTCCAAATTTTTAGATGTGCACGCGCTTCCTGTTGAGACTTCAATGCCGTGCGTATCAAGGAATTTTAGGATCTGCTCGCCTTCAACAAATTTGAATGAAAAGTGCGCATTGTTAGGCAGTCTTTGTGTTGGAGGACCATTCAAAGAGGAATCCGGAATTTTGTTTAATACAGAATGAATCAATTTGTCCCGCAATCTTGAGATTCTTGCAGTTTCATTGATGCCTGCAGCTTTATCCATGTTTTTTTTCGCAATTTCAACTGCTTTTTGAAATCCAACAATTACAGGGATATTCTCTGTTCCAGGACGCAGGTTATTTTCCTGTGTGCCGCCGTGCAGTAAAGGTGTTAATTTAATATCTTTACGGATATATAAAAGACCAACTCCTTTCGGACCGTGCAATTTATGCGCACTTGCAGATAAGAAATCAATGTTCATCTTTTTTACATCAATAGGAAGCTTTCCAAATGTCTGGACAGCATCTGTGTGGAACAAAATATCTTTTTCTTTGCAGAACTTTGCAATCTCCTCTATCTGCAGGATTGTTCCAATCTCATTGTTTGCATGCATGATTGAGACAAGAATTGTTTGTGGAGTAATTGATGAAGCAACATCTTCTTAATTCACCATTCCATATCTATCTGCTTTCAGGTAAGTTACATCATAACCATTCTGCTCGAGAAATTTGCATGTATTCAATACTGCATGGTGCTCTATATTCGAAGTGATAAGATGGTTTCCTTTATTTTTGAATGTAAATGCAACCTGCTTAAGAATAGTATTTATTGACTCAGTTGCGCCAGAAGTGAAGAATATCTCATCAGGCTCTGCATTTATGAAAGCAGCTATCTTATTTCTTGTATTCTCAAGTGCATTCTTTGCTTTTATGCCAGATGTATGCAAACTGCTTGCATTTCCATAATTATATTTCAGTGCTTCAGCCATTGCCTGCAGAACTTCATCTGCAATCCTTGTTGTAGCAGCGTTGTCTAAATAGATGTGTTTGTCAAACTGCAGTGATTTAGTTTGCTGTGTAGATAATCGAATAGGTTCATTTATGTTTTTTTGAGAGTTTTGAGATGTTTGGTTGTCCATAAATGCTTGATTTATAGACGAGAGTATTTAAAATTTGTGCAATGTAATTAACCTTTCCACTGGACACCATTTTTTAGGGTTTAAACTTGCTTTAAAATTAGAATTCTCTGCTTAAACAGCTAGTTTAAAAGACCACTGGACACTGGACATCCTTGGTCAGAATTTATAAAGGATAGAATATTACCTAATGATTACAAAAACAAAAAATAAAAGAAAAATCAGCTAATCTGATATTATCTCGGCTTGAAACTCCAATACTAAATAATATCAACTACTATTTAAAGCTTATGCCGCGGTCGGCTAATCTGGTATGTCGGCGGCTTGAAACTCCGCTGCCAGCAATGGCTTCTGGGTTCAAATCGTAGCAGCAGCTAGTTTTTGCTTCTGGGTGAAACTCCCAGCCGCGGCACGCTTATTTAACAATGAGGATGAGTTTAAATATAGTTATTTCAATACACTAACTCCCTCAATTTCCTCAGCGCATAATATACTTTGATCTTCTTGTCAAATGGCAGAAGCTCGTATATCTCGCTTGCTCTCACATAGAATTTCCTTGCTTCTTCCTTTTTGCCAGAATTATATGCAACATAGGCTTTTTCCAGCACATCATATATCCAATCAAGGTGATGGTCATATCTATTAAATGGAGTGAGAGCCTGTGACAATAATCTATATGCAAATGTTGCCGGAGTTTCCCTTATCTCTTCTCTATTTTTCTTAGGGTATTTTTCTGATGCTTTTTGCCGGAGCTCTTTCTGCTTTTGGATAAATGCAATTGCTTTCTTTTGCCTGTCAAATTCCTCTCTCTTCCTGATAAGCTGCTGCCTTTCCTCTTCTATCAATTTTTTCTGCTGCTGCTTTGCCAGAAGCTCTTGATGTTTAGCCAATGTTATCTGGAGTTTTGCCAGTTCTGCATCTTGTTCTGCAATTAATCCCTGCTGTCTCTTTTCTTCATGTTTATTGATGGCACCAGATGCAGAATTATTAAGTTTATCAGCTGCAGGCAAAGTTGCTTGATCTGCTGTTGTAACTGCCTCTTCTTTTCTCTCATATGCAGCAAAGTTACTTAATGCCGAGCCAAGAGCTTTCTTGTGCTTGTACATGTAGACAAACAAAATAATTATTGCAAATATCTCTATCAGAAATATGCCTGCTTTTATGCCGCAAGTTAATAAGTTGAATGCAAACAGCAAGATGAACAATATTTCAAGCCAGAACAATGCTTTCCTTAATCTTCTTTGGAGAGATTCCTGCTGGACTGCGTAATAGATCATGATGCTTATTGCTGCTAATGCAATCAATCCAAACAATGCAGTTGCTGCGATTGCCGGCTTGCATAAGTTTTCCTCTCTAAAGAATCTTGCGCAGTCTGTCGGACAAGTTAACTGGTCTTCACCTGCGCCGCAATAGCCGTTTCCGCAGCTGCATCCTGTCTTATCTTCTACTTTTTCTTTTTTCACAGCTTTTCCGACGATAACATATTTGTCATCTGCAGAACATTCTGGAATCTGAAGCTGAATGTACTGGCTGCTTCCTGCCATTGCCCTGTCTTTGATGTCCTTTTCAATCTCCCTTGCAATCAGTTTTTCAATGATTATCCTTGATTGTTCATTATCTATCAATGCAGTATGTGTTTCAGGGATCTCCCAATAATTTTTGCATCTGTCATTTATGTATTCTCCGCCTATGCGCTGCGCGCTTGTAATTGTTACAATGCCGTCATTTGCCTCAGTCAAGCCAAATATTGAATCTGTTTTGACGGTGAACAGCGCTGTTTTTAATTCATAAGTCTTAGTCCCTGCAATCACAAAATAATCTATGCCTGAAACTTTTGGGATATTTTTCTGCTCGGTAAGCTCTTTGACTGCCGCAGAATTAACATCAAACAGGCTGGAACCTGTCTTTACATTGACCATATACTTGAACAAAAGCTTGAATGCTTCGCTGCCTGCGACCTTATCATTAGGGCTTCCGACAATTATTGCTTTCTTTACTTTTTTGATGAAAGTGTATCTGGCAGAGTCTTTTTTATTTTCCTCTGCAGCATAAGTCAGTGCACGCTGCGTAACAAGACCGCCTAAGCTATGCCCTATTATGTAGATGTTTTCAAACAGCTTTTCGTTTTTTTGGAGATTATCTGCAAGCTCTTTTCCATTCTCGACTGTTGTCTTGCTTGAAGGATATGCAAATGTCCATGCCTGCCAGGGTTGTTTAGTGAAGCGGATGTCATTTATGATATCGTTGAAAGTTGCCGGAGAGCTTCCTAAACCATGCACCATTATGACTGCAGCATTGCTTCCTTCTGGAGGCAGGTAAATGTTTTCAAAACTTGTCCTTTCGCAGTTCCTGCATACCAAGCCTATTAATGCAACAACTGCCTGGTTATTCTCATCAGTAAATTTGGATATGTCATCAATTATTGCCTTTACTTTATCTGTTTCAGCATTTGTCTTAGCACTTGTCTCTTTAACACGCACACTCTCCAGCAATTGCCAGTCATCTTTTATCTTTGCATATAATAAAATACTGTTAGGATCAACTTCAAGGTCTGAGATTAGAGGAACTTCGAGCTGCAGGGATAATTTCTCTTTTAATGCTGTTAATTTTTCATTATTAATCCCTTTTGTTGATATTACCAACGGTACACTGACTATCTTAAGATTCTCATTATTTGGTTGCATAATCTCTTCTCTGAAAACATCCAGTGAGAGAGCTAGCTCCTTTGGAACATCTTTACTCAGCACTGTCAATTTATTGCCGCCTGTCTCCAATGTCCTGGAAGGAAGATCTAATTTTAACTCTACTTTTGTGATGTTCAGTGTTTCGATTTTCGGCTTTAGATATTCTTCTGTCCTTGTTTTTTCAGTTATAGTATCTCCGCATTGAAGCTGAGAGATTGACCTTACTACAACTGAACTGCATATTCCTGATTTGCATCTTAAAGCTTCTAAATCAACATAATTGACAGGTACAACTAATTGAAGATCAACAGTGCTTCCAGTTTTGCAGTTTACTTTGAATGGCTCAACTGCAATGCTTTGGTCTTTCTTTAATTCTAGCTTTTCATCTTTGGCAAGAATTACTTTTTCTGTTGTTGCTTTTTCTGCAGATTTTTTGTCTTTATCTTTTTCCCCTTCTGCGTCAACTATTTCTTTCTTTGAGACATTAACACATGCTGCAGCTTTTGAGATGTCAACAGATTTTATTTTTTCAAACAGATTGAATGCATCAGTAATTGAGATTTTGCCGGTAATTAAGTCAACCAATTTCAGGACAACTGAGTCGCTTGTGATTTCTATAATAGTTATGCTTAGGTCATCTCTGCCGTCTTTTTCAAGATCAAGTTTTATTGTTTCGCCTGTGAACAGTTTGACAGAGATCGGCTCGCTTCTCAGGGTAAGCTCTACATAATTCAATGAGAGTTGGCTGGCATAATTTATCTTAGCAACTGTAAGAGTATGGTCTTGTCCTGCAACTTTTAGAGGGATGGTTTCAGATTCTTTCAATGGTGTTGTTACGATCTGCCTGGTTTCTGAAGAGGATGAGGAAGAAGAGGATGCAACACCTCTGAATATATCAATAATTGCAGTTGCAACATCTTTTACAGTAGACACAACATTTTCTGCAACTGCTGCAGCTGTTTCCTGGACTTGTTCTGCTACTTTTTCAACTACTGTAGTTGGTGCTTGGGCTGGCTCTGGAGCAGGAGGAAGTATAGCTGCAGGCTCTGGACTTAATGGAGCTGGTTCTGGTGCTGGAGGTGGACTTGGTGGAGGGCTCGGAGGGGGAGATGAAGGTGGACTTGATGGAGGTGCAGGTGGTGGACTTGGTGGTGGTGATGGAGGAGGAGATGGAGGAGGACTTGGAGGAGGGCTACTACCACCGCCGCCACTACTTGCTGGAGGTGGACTAGATTCTGCAGACGTTGCAAATGAAGCTAATGAGCTAATATTGCAGTTTCCGCTTGTATCGCATGATTTTACAAAATAATAATAAGTTGTACTTGCTGAGAGGCTGCTTAATGAAATGCTATGAGAAGTTGTTGATGTGCCGCTTCCTATATTTGAGGTAACTGCCTGTGTCAAACCATAATTCACGCTGCTATTTGAGCTTTCATCTGTTGTCCATGTGATGGTTGCAGATGTGGTGCTTGGGCTTGAGGAGATGGATGAGATTATTGGCGCTATACTTTCAGAAGAATAAGTTGCATATCTTCCGAACATGCCACTTCCTGATGTAAGATACACATAATCATTGATGTGGTCATACG
This sequence comes from Candidatus Woesearchaeota archaeon, assembly GCA_018303205.1. Lineage (GTDB taxonomy): Archaea > Nanobdellota > Nanobdellia > Woesearchaeales > JAGWAF01 > JAGVYP01. Next base: position 1,655 of record JAGVYP010000063.1, on the reverse strand, counting down.
CTAAAGCATTAATAGTTTCTTGTGAACCCAACCAATTAGTTATATCTGTTTCTGTCAAGTTGATCGTCTGGTTTAGAGTAGTGTTATAATAACCAAAGCTGGTCCCATATCCTGCCACATACACCAGATTAGAATTATTATCAAATGCAATGCTGTCAAAAGAAAGAAAAGAACTTGTATCAAACCAATCTCCTTGCGAAGTATCTGTAAATGAGAGATCATTGACCTGACCAGTAGTTATATTGTAAACCCCAAATAAGCGGATACCTGTAGTACCTGAAGCCCCAAGAAATAAGTTTCCTGTACTTTTGTCCAATGCAAACGAGATGATGGATCCGCCAGAAGTTGCATTTAGAAGTTGGCCAATCCCACGTTTGGAGTAGTTGTAAGTTACATTAGAAGTAAAGTTATATGCACCAAATCCTCCATCGTTATTCGTTACGCCGACATAGACAAGGCCATCAACAGGATTATGCTTGATAGCTGCATATGTAAGGCCACTAAAAGTATCTTGTGCAGTAGCAGATAAATCAATCGTTTTGTTAGTAGAAATGTTATAATATCCTAAATATGGACTCCCTAAAAACGAACCTCCTCCCAAAAATACAACTTTCCTTTGGCTGTCATATTCAACATCATTAAGTGGCACACCATTGATGCTGCCAGATAAATTTGTATATCGCAAATCGTAAATTATGTCTGAAGTAGAATTATAAGCAGCAAAAACAGTCTTGCTTTCAATACTTCCATCTCCTGCCAGATAAACCAGATCATTTATAGGATCATAAGCAAGCCCTTTTATTGCAGTAGTATTGATAAAATTATTCAGGTCACGGTCAGATAGATCTGTTGTTATGTTGCTTGTTTTGTTGTAATATCCGAATTTTCCGTTGGCACCTGCAATATATACCCTATCTTGACTGACAAACTCTAAAACATTTATATTAGTATCTGCCCACCATTGCCCAATATCTGTGGTAGATAGATCAACTGTCTTATTAGCAGAAAAGTTATACATACCAAATATACCATAATCCCTAAGGATTAGAACATCTCCTGTAAGGTTATTTACTATCAATTTATTTATCGTGTTTGTGCTTGACCATTTTGAATTTGATGGGAAAGTAGGAGTCATGTTAACAGACTGGTTTGTAGTTATGTTATACATGCCAAAAAAATTAGCTGCTGCAATATAAACTACTTCCTTGAAAGAACCTATGCTTGTGATATCCCTTTTTCCAATCCAATCTCCTGCATCGCTGGCATTTAGGTCATAAGTTGCATTTGAAGTAAGATTATAGAAACCAAATATGCCATTTGCGCCTGCAATATAGACCATGCCATTGTTGTAATTATAGGCAGTTGCAAGCAGATTGTTGGAGCCTATCCAGTTGCCAAGATCTGTATTAGCAAGGTTTGCTGTCGCATTTCGTGTAATATTATATAGTTCAAATTCACCAGTGTTATGGACCATATAGAGCATATTATCAGAAGGAGAATAGCTTATATCCTTTATCTGGGTTGTAGGATTTGCGCTTGATAAAGGAAATGTCCGATTGGAGGTTATGTTATAAAACATAAAAGGAAAATTAACAGTAGATGCTCCACCTAAATAAACAAGATTATTTGCTGTAACATGCAGAATCGCATTTATA
>JAGVYP010000062.1 GCA_018303205.1 Candidatus Woesearchaeota archaeon | reverse complement strand
CTTTTTCAAATATTTTTTTAGGTCTCTTCTCTTTTATCTTCTTATTTTTTTCGTATATCTTTTTCATCTCTTTTTTGAGTATTTTTATCGTCTATACTATTGGTTTATTTAGAATTTTTATTTTTTATAAAAAAAGATAAGAATAAACGAAAATACCTTTTTTCCTTGTGCCTAACTTTTCTCTTTTTTGGTTTTTTTTATCATTTTTTCATACATCTTCATACTCTTTATTTTTCTAATTTATTTTTAAAATCTAAAGAAAAAATTTGACAAATTAAAGAAATTATAAGGAAGGGGATCCAAATATTTTTATACTTCTTCCCTATATTGTCTTCATGCGTATTGTGATCCTGTTAGTGTTCCTTTTTCTCCTTGCGTGTGCTAGTCAGCAGTCTTCTGTTGAAATTAGTGGAAATACGATCTTTGTTGAACTTCCTCAAACTCAGGAGGATTTTCAAAAAGGTTTAATGTTTCGTGAGTCCTTATCAGAAGATCAGGGGATGCTTTTTATTTTTCCTCAGGATCGAGAGTGGAGTTTCTGGATGAAAAATACGCTTATTCCTTTAGATATGATTTTTATTGATGAACAAGGAGGTATCACTAAAATTCATCATGCGGTTCCTTGTAAAGAAGAGCCGTGTGAGCTTTATACTGCAAATGCAAAATATGTTTTGGAAGTGAATGCGGGTTATGCGAAACGTCATGGCATTGCTGAGCGTGATAAAGCGGTTTTTTCCCTCACTTAATTTTTTTTATACTCTTCTATACTTCTTGTGTCTTTTTTATTTTCAATTTCTTATCAATATCAAATTATTTTTCGGAAGGTCATTTCTTCATTTTAGGTGTTTTTCTTGAGCATTCCTACGGAGATATACTGCTCCCTTGTCGCAGGTTTTGCGTCGAACATCCTGCATAAATCGGATGTTCTCCTGTTATTGCTCCAAGGTAGGAATGCTCATCTGTGAGCACTTTCAGAGAAATATTAAGGGTCTTATTTAATCTTATTTTACATCAGAACTTTTAATGTTGAGGGTTGTTCAGCACGTGTGATAAGGCTCTCTCCTATTCCTTTTCCTATCTGATAAGCTCCTACTTGTCCTGTTCCTGCTAGAATTTCAAAAAAGCTGGGCTGTGTTTGGTATTCGACGAGTTCAACGGTTATGTTAAGATCTCGTTCAATGATTTCTTCTGCTTTTTCCATCCCACCAAGTTCGTCTACTAATCCTAATTCTTTTGCTTTTCTTCCGGTATAAATCCATCCCGTTGCTAATTCTTTGACCTGTTCTGGCTCAAGTTTTCTATGTTTTGCCACGTGGCTAATAAAATCTTCATAGAGTTCATCGAGCAGGCTTTGAAACAAGGCTTCTTCATCCTCTTTCATTTTTTTGAGAGGGCTTCCTACATCCTTATATTTTCCTGCAACCAATCGATTGTAAGTTATGTTAAATCTTGTGAGAAGATCGGGAAATTCGACATAGGATGCGATAACTCCAATGCTTCCTACTAAACTATTGCGGTGTGCTACAATCACATCTGCAGGTGCTGCAACCCAATATCCTCCTGATGCTCCCATTTCACGAATAAGTGCAACAACAGGTTTTTTGCTTTCTTCTATGGCAAAAGCAATTTCATCGCTGCCCACAGGGCTTCCTCCGGGTGAGTTAATTTCAATAATAATAGCCCTGATCATAGCATCTTCTTCTGCTTTTTTGATTTTATCCACAATGCGGGAAGAAACAGCAAGTCCACTGGGTGCAAAAACACTTTCTTCGCTTTCTGTTACGATAGGCCCTGAAATAGGGATAACAGCAACATTTCCTGTTCTGAGCGTTTCTTGGTTAAAGAGTAAACTGAGGAATACCTTGGTCATTCCAAAGAAGATTGCTATAACGAGAAATATTACAAAAAGAACAATGACCCAAGTATAACTTCTTCCTTCCTTTTTCCCCATGAAGAAATGCCGAGAGTCACTTGTTTAAATATATTGTTATTTCAGTCACTCTAGAAATCTTTTTTTTAGTGAGACAACGTTCCTACAAGAAAAGCAGTTATTACCTGTTTCATCTCCTCATATTGTGAAGGATCAGCATAATTATGATTTGCTCCTTTTACAACTTTTACTTCTGTTTTAACTATTTCTGCAAGCTCTTGACTTTGTTTTATGGGAACAACGGTATCACTCCCTCCGTGAACAATTAATACAGGGCAAATAATGGACTTAGCCATCTCCAAGGTAGTAAAAGTGTTAAGGTCTTCCCAGAATCCATAATCTAATTGAAAATTTTCTCCATGATCAGCATAATGCATAATACCCTCTTGTTTCCATTTTGCTATTTTTTCATTGCCCAGTCTTTGCTTCCAAAATTCAATAGGTTCTGTTACAGGAGATTTAAGAGCCAGAGCTTTTATGTTCGGATCTTGTGAAGCTACAATAAATGATACCAATGCTCCAAAACTAGAACCCATTAAGCCAATATCATACTCTCCTTTGCTACGAACAAAGGCAATTGCTGCTCCAAGACTATCAATCCACTTTGATAAACTAACATCTCTTGAAACACGGTGTGCTTGTCCTTTACAATAAAGAGGTCCATGACCATACGCATCATAGCGAAATGTTCCTATCCCTACCTGGTTTAACTCATATTCCAATTCTCTGTAAAGTTTACTTTCTTTACTAGATTGAAATCCATGAGACATTATTACAACAGATTCAGCTCGTGCAGGTATTGAAAGTGTACCTAATAACTTATTTCCGTTCACATCTGAAAATGTTAAGTTTTCCATTCAATGTAGTATGAGTAAGTAAATTATAAAGGTGATGGTTATGTGGCTCTGTAGAAAAATCGGGTTGCCAACATCAGGTCGAGCTTCTTCAAGAGAATAATAAACATCGACAAGAGGGGTGTCTCCAGATTTTTTTTTAAGATCTGATACAAAACTATATATAGTTGTTTTTGAAAAAAGAAGAGAAAAGAAGAGGTGACAGTGTCCTTTGCGCTTGAGAGAATCTGATAAACATTTTTTTTGGTCTTTGTTTGGAGGTACAGGTATTATCCTCTTTTGGAGGGGTATCTGGGAAGGTTCTTTGTATATCCCTATTCTTGATAATGTGTGGGTGTCTCTTTCCCTTGGGTTAATCATGCTTACTTTTTCTGGGATTATCTTTCGTGAATTTGATCCCTTAGGAGGCTTAGAGGAGGCCACGGTAAAAGTATTGCATCATGTGCATCATCATCCTCAAAAGAAGGAGTTTATGATTACCTATCATGATAAGTTGAAGAAAAAAGATGTGCAGATTACTGCTGAGCATCTTCATCTTATTGAAAAAAATGTGCTTTCTTTTCATGTAAAAGGCAAGGAAACTTTTGTTCCGATCCATAGGATACGGGCTGTGCATAGAAAGAAAGAGCTTATCTGGCGCTTGTAGTTTCTTCTCTTTTATTCACTTTTCTTTTCGTTAATTTTTTTTAAAATTGAAAAAAATAGGAAGAAGGATAAGAATAAACGAAAAATAAAAATTGTACATAATGAAAAGAAAGGAGTTGTAGGAAAGATAAATGATAAAAATTGTTTTAACAAAGCTTTATATACTCTTGTCTTGCTTCTTTTCGTATGCCAAAAGAACGAGAACTTTCAGCGGAAGAGCAAGCTCAGGAGCAACTTGCAAGAGTGCGCTTACCAAGGCCTCCTGAAACCTTAGGGGTTGTTGAACAACGTGTAGGGGGAAGTCGTATGAAAGTGCGTTGTCTTGATGGTAAGAATCGTATTTGTCGTATTCCAGGAAGGCTTAAGCGTAAATTATGGGTAAGGGAGGATGATATTGTTCTTGTCGAGCCTTGGGAATTGTCAGGCGATGGTAAAGGTGATGTTCTTTTTAAGTACAAGCCTCTTCAAGTACAATTTTTGCGTAAGAAAGGGTATCTTCGTCAATTGGAAAATGTGAATGAATTCTAATCTTTATCAGATTTTTATCACTTTCTTGGGATATCGGAACATTTTTATAGCTCATTTTATTTCTCTTTTTTTGCAATGAAGAAAGCTATAGTGATTGTTTGTATGGTAGTTCTTTTGCTTGCTGCATGGGCTCATGTTTCTTTGTTTCCTGATGCGCAAAAAATAGCAGAGTGGGTTCTTCTAAGTATGGGGTTGATCATAGCTGTTCTACTGATTATTTCCATGATGGGTAATCAACAAAGAGCAATTCCTGGCTTAATCCTTTTTTTTAGCATTGCACTCTTGAATAGTGTTTTTTTATTTGTGATTTCTCCGATCACGGGAAATTTCCTTTTGGGAGGCCTTGCAAGTATTTTGGGCTTGCTCTTGGTTTTGCAGGACGTTCCTTCTTCCCACACACGATCATCTGCAAGAAGAAAACAAGAAAAAATAGTGCATACGGAAACGTATGATACCAATCCCAATCTTGAATTACCCCAAATGCTTGATTCTGTTCCTCAAAATGAACCTCAAGTTGAAGTGGAATTAGAAACCTATAAGGAGGAGCCTGTTGTAGCTTTAGGAAATGAGAAAGTAAAAAGAGCAAAACGCGTAAATGCATCTGTTGTTTCTTCTCAAAAAATAGCAAAAAAGAAATCAAGAAGATCTAAGAAAAGATAAGCTTTGTCTTCTTTGCATCTTTACCTGTTTTTAGATATCTTTTTAAAGAATCGTCATTTATAAAACAGTATGCGGCGGTGCCGGAGTGGCCAAACGGGACAGGCTTAGGGGATAGCGATATTTGTCTATGAAACCTGTTAGCTTAGTGCTTACGCAGGTTCGAATCCTGTCCGCCGCAGTTATTCTCTTTTTTCTTCTCGGCAATTATGAAGCCATCCTTTTTTTATCTTTTTGATGTTGTTGCGTAGATTTACTCCTCCGTTGGAGCGTAAGCGAAACCCACATGTTTTTACCAGATTTTTCTAAAAAATCTGGCATGAATCGCCTGTTCTCCTGGTATACACTACAAGGCAACATCATCAAAAACGAATAGGGTTTCATATTAGCCTTTCTTCTCGAAACATTTAAATATCACCCTAGGAGAAAAAGGAATGAGGTGAGGCATGGCAGGATTGATTGTTTTTATTCTTATAGTAATAGCATTAATTCTCCTTACAGTCCTTTTTGCTAAACACTTCTTTAAGGTTATAGCAGCACTGTGGAGTGTCTTCTTTATCTTCCTCGTTATCCTTGCAGTTTTACTCTATTTTGATATCAAAGACTTGCATGCAAAATTTGATACTGCTGAAAAAGTCATTTTGCTCAAAGAACAAGAAAGTATTACAACGGGGTTTAGCATACGTAAAAATGATGATCCTCTCTTTTTTCAAGACATTGCTTCTTACCAACAGGCCTTTAAAGAAAAAAATTATGCAAGACTCAAAGGAAATGCGTATAAACTCCTTATTACTGAAAAGGAATTATTTAATGATATTTCTTATGTGGATATCATGGGGTATCCTCTTTCACGAGAAAAGCTTTTTGTCTACCTTAATGATGCTAGTCCTAGGAGAAAAGCGGCAAAACAGATAGCAACTGAAAATGCTATTCCTGAAGAACGCGTCTTTCAACAAATACAACAAGAGTTTCAAACAGAAGATGAGTTTAAAGGTTATCTTTTTGCAAAATTAGTTGGGAAATCTTTAGAAAAAGAAGGAGCTAACTATGTTGTTCGCGCATATAAAGCTGGGCAAGTGGAAATTTATCCTGAAACCATTACTTTCAAAGTTATAGATTTTTTACCCCAATTTATATTCGACAAACTTTTTGAGGAATAAACTATGGGATTTATGAGCAAACTCATGTTTTGGAAAAAGCACGATGAATTTGGTGATCTCGGAAAAGATTTAGGAGGAGACTTTACTGATCCTGGGTTAGGAAGTGATCCTGGTTTAGGAAATAATCTTGGATTGGGAAAAGATGATTTTGGAGCAGCACAACAACTTCCGGGAGCGGATGCTCTTGGTCCAGAATTTGGAAACGTATCTCAAAGACCATCTTCTCAAAGAAGAGAAATGCCTACTTTAGAACCTGTTAATGCACCTTCGTATGGAGGAGGTGCGAATTACGCTCAAGCAGCGCCCTCACGTGTAGACAAGGACATTGAAATTATTTCTGTAAAGCTAGATAACATTCGTAATACCTTAGAAATTCTTAATCAGCGTATAGCTCGTATAGAGCGCATTGCCGAAGGAGAACAGCAACAGCAACGATGGGTGTAATTTTTTTTTATAGGGTGATTTATCCGTATAACACTATAAAGGTTATCACTTCAGGTCGAGTGTCGACGCTTGATAAAACGCAAAGCTTTATATATAAGTGTGCATTTATAATGCATAAAATATGACAAAAATGTGCATTTCAAATGAATAAAGAAGGCATAAAAAACATAATCCTCGACCAGAAAGAGGAATTAGTTTCATTACGAGAAAGGAAACGTTTAATAGAAAGAATTTGTTTTAATACATATAAATCCTTTTTAGAATCAAACCAGATTAAAGTGATTATAGGACCAAGAAGATGTGGCAAATCCATTTTAGCATCCCAACTCTTACAAAATAAGCTTTTTGCCTATGTTAATTTTGATGATGAAAAATTGGTAAATTTAAGCTCTGATGATCTCAATGATGTTTTGGAAGTGTTGTATGAGGTATATGGAGATTTTAAATATGTTTTATTAGATGAAATACAAAATATAAACGGGTGGGAATTGTTTGTCAATAGGTTACAAAGGAAAGGTTTTAATATCATTGTAACAGGGAGCAACTCCCACCTTTTAAGCAAAGAACTATCAACGCATTTAACAGGAAGACACATAAAACTTGAGCTTTTTCCTTTCTCATTTAAAGAATTTATTACCTATGACAACATTGAAGTGGAAAACATCGACTCAATTTCTACAAAAAATCGAGCAATATTGAAAAAAAAACTAAATGAATATGCAGAGCTGGGCGGCTTTCCAGAAGTAATTGAGGACCCTTTAAATAAGACCCACTATCTGCAATCGTTATACTCTGATATTATAAATAATGATATCGTAATTCGCCATAAAATTAGATATGCTAAAACCTTAAAAGACATTGCGACCAGCTTAATGTCAAGCATTTCTTCTCAAGTAAGCTATACGAAGATAAAAAACATATTTCATCTCAAAAGTGTACATACTGCATTAAATTATTTGTCATTTCTTGAAGAATCGTATTTATTTTTTCTTATGGAACGTTTCTCATTCAAATCAAAAGAAAGAGTTATCGCACCCAGGAAAATTTATGCTATTGATACGGGGATGATAGACACATTAAGCGTAAATTTCTCTCAGAATATCGGTAAAATATATGAAAATATAGTATTCTTAGAATTAATGAGGAGAAAAAAAGAAGAAAAATATGATTTATTTTATTGGCAAAATGTAAATAAAAACGAAGTTGATTTTGTTATAAAATGCGGTAAAGAGGCAAAAGAGCTTATTCAAGTATGTTACGATATCAGTAATTTTGATACTAAAAAAAGAGAGATAAAAGCATTAATTAATGCAAGCAAGGAATTAAAATGTAAAAATTTGTTGATCATAACTTATGATTATTCTGGAGAAGAGAAAGTGAAAGGTAAAATGATAACATATATTCCCTTATGGAAATGGTTATTGAAGTAAATGGAGAAAGTGTATTTTAATGTAGTGAAGAGCACTATTCATGTTCGAAAATTAGGTGCCTTCACTATATCAAAATATCGAGTCATACACCAAAATCTGAGAATACAAACATATTTATAGATGAAGATAAATCTAATATTCGGGGGAGGTAAATTTTTGTTAGTTAAAAAGAATAAAGTTGTATTGCTTTTTCTTTCATTAATAATTTGTGTACTTATTGCTGCAGTAGTATATGCATCAATTACATGGATTTTATTCGTAACTACAACTGTGAGTAGTTGTAACGATAGCGATGGCGGATTAAATGAAACAGTCCAAGGAACTGCATCAGGAAGAACAGGAGGTGTTTCTTTGCCTTATGTGGTTACGGACTTCTGTGAGTCGCCAACAGAATTAAGGGAATTTGCGTGTGGTTTTGGCGGAAATGATCTTCAAATGTGGAAAGCAAATTGTAACTGTACAGCAGGGATATGTATTCCTCCTGGAGGGGCAGGTGGAGGTGGTGGAGTTCCGGGAAATGGTACGAATACCACTTTTATTCCTGAATTAGATCCCGAAATAAAAATTATAGTAGATACTGATAGATCAGGGTCTCTTAATTATCAAGCTGATGAACCTGGAAAAAATCAATGGAACAGATCTCTTGGAGCAATTTTCATGGTAAACTATGACGATGATGATGAGGATACCATAATAGACTCTATTGATTTTGATGATAGAGGGCATCCCATAGATGAGAATGATATAATAGAAAACTTAAATGATACTCGCGATATTGTGCGTTTTGGAATACGGATTAGAAATGTTGATCAGCAAGATATTGCTAGTGTTGTTTTGAAAGCTGGAAATCTGGATCAGATACGTGCAGTTCATATATTCAAAAGAGTTAGTGAAAATGAAAGTTCTATTTGGGGAGGTCCAAATGAAGGTAGTGATGAAATAAATATTATTCAACAGGTTAGGGTACCTGGAGATGTGGAATTTGGAATTGAAGGATTGTTTTTTAGATATACTCTTCTTCAAGCATATAATGGAACATTTACAAACGGATATGATGGTTTTTTAAACTTGACGCTTGAAGTTACCCTCCTAAATGGAACGAGATACAATGACAAGGTAAAACTTAAAGTTGCTCCTTTTGTTATGTTACCTAATGCACAGATTACGTTACCCCATTTACAGAATATAGACGATCTTTGGGCTAGAGATAGTGATCCTGGCTTTGATAATGCTGCTTTTCTTGATGGTTTGCAAAGAGAAATGATTCATAGCACTGATGATCGTTGGACACAAGATCAGATAGAAATAGGTTATACACATGCCCCTGGAACAGACAAGCAGCATGTAACCATGATCCTTCCGAGAGGTGGAAATCAAGCAAATTGGCCAAGACAAAGATTATTAGGATTTAATGTTGGTATTTTCAGATTTAGAGATACTATCTCATATGATATTAATACAGAAAACTCTTGTCCTACACAAGATAGTCCAGACAGTGGGGAGTTTGGAGGAAATATAGAACTTATTCCTGCAACACCTAATTTTAAATTAGGAAGAATCATTACAGGAAAGACAATAAGCATTCCTTTTTTCAGATTTTTTCAAGATCAAGAAGTGCAAGATCCCATTCAAACAGATACTTGTTGGCTTGCAGTTGGGCATATTGATGAGATTATAGGTTTCATACCAGGTGGACCATTTGGTTGGTCTATTATCGCATCTGATCCGGACATGACAAAAACAATTATTAATGATCCACTTCTTCCAGATGATGGTGTTTTCTTTGCTATTGGTAATAGAAGTACAGGGAGAAATTTAATAGTAACGAATGCGACAAACACAACACTAGAAACAACAGGTATCAATTTTACAAGTCCAGAATGGTCTTATGCCAATTATATTAAGATCTATGATGGTAGGGGAGAAGGACAAATTGCACATATTTCTTTCAAGACTGATCATGTTCTTACTATAGACAAGGTATGGGATACTGCTACTACAGTCTCTATAGGTATCGCACCTGGGGGGGCATTTAGTCCTCTTCATTGTGCAGCAGGTATTTGTTTGCGTCCAATATCTGTTCCTACAGAAGCTAACTGGTTTGACAATCCAGATGTTACTAGTAAATATGTGATCATAGAAGATACTAAATTTTGGCAAGATGTTCTGGGTGTTGAAGTGCCTGCAGTTATTAGTGTAAAAGAAGTCAGAGAAGACACTAATCTTTGGACTTTAAATGCTGAAGCAAAGAGAAGGATTGATATTACTATCAATGATACAAGGTCTGCGTTTCCTAGTGAAAATCTCAATGTTATAAAAATTCCTAATCTCTTTATGGGAAGCACACTCAGAGGAATCATTGAAAGTAGAAGCAGCGTTGCCTTTACACCAGGATTAGCAAATGCACAACCTGTAAATGGCTTGACATATTTTCCAAAAAGTTTTGGTCCTACGAGACATTGGCTCAGCACGGTTGACGTGATTGAAAAAAAACTGAAAGATCAAATACCCGGTAATGATGAAATCTTTGTCGAAGACTGGGATAACTATCATAGAAACATGGGTGGTGTGCATTGCGGGACTAATGTTAAACGGCAAATTTTTATTCGCGACTGGTGGAGATAAATCACACTTATTATCTAAAATAAGAAAAGAACATGAAACATCAACATAAAAAAGCAGTGATTATTTTTGGTGGAGCACTTCTTGTTCTTCTTTTAGATCAAATAACTAAATGGGTGATTATCAATACCTTATCGCTGGGAGAATCCATAAAGATTATTCCTCCGCTCTATCTTACTTATGTTCATAATACAGGGGCAGGATTTGGGATTCTTCAAGGACAATCTTTATTGCTGATTATCATTGCACTCGTTGTTATAGGATATCTTTTGTATTCTTATAAAACACTCTCAAAAAAAATGTACGTTCCTGTGTTTTTACTTTTGGGTGGAGCAGTTTCCCATCTTCTTGAGCGTATCATTCGAGGCTATATTGTTGATTTTATCCAGATAGGATGGTGGCCAAAGTTTAATGTAGCAGATAGTGCAATTGTCCTAGGAGGCATTTGGCTTGCATATTGCTTTTGGAAAGAAGAGAAGAAATAATTCTCGTTTACTTTTTTTGCCAGGCATAAGATCGTAGTCTAGGAGATTTTCCATATCCACAGCTTGAGCAGACTCCGTTTCTGCAATGATAACTATACCCACCACATCTCCTGCAGGGGATATGGGTTTTTTTTCCTGTTTTTTTTCCGTGAGAAGAGGTTCCTTTTGTCATGGTCTCACGCAGGACTTATCATAATAATAGTATCACCGCGGACAAAGCATGTTCCTAATTTGCGTGTCACTTGTCCATCAACATGTTCTTCAGTATTATCTAGGACAATATTAATGTGAATATCAAATGCTTTTAGTGCACCGATAAATTGCTTGTTATTTTTAAGGTCCACAATAACCTTTTTGCCACGGGCTGCGTTGAGCGCGTCCAATGGTCGTGAAGCTTCTGTCATGTCGTACCCCTCCATGGTTCTCTGAAGTGAACAGAGAATCAGTTCGTATATAAAGGTTTCTATAGCGTGATCCTGTTCATTCCATGAGATCCCTTTTTTCATGAAAAAATACTGTTTTAAAAGAAAATACGTTAAAACATACTTGTGCCTAACTTTTTATAAATATCTTCTTATGTTTTTTCATTTTTTACAATTCTCTTTTTTATCGTCTCTATAATTCGTCTCTTTTTCTATTTTTTTTAATTTGTTTGTGGTTTTCATAGAAAGAAGAAGAAACGAAAAATAGTCTTCTTATGCCTAACTTTTGGTTGCACATCACGTGTAAATATGCAGAACAATAAAAAAAGAGGGCAGATCTCCTATACTCCAGAGTACCCTCCTGCTTGGGCAAGAAAGAAAAACCCTATTTTGTAAAATGTTCACCAAAAAAAGAAAGAAAAAAAGATTGTTAAGAAAAAATATGCACCGTAAGCTTTTTAAAGAGGATGTTATTTCAACATCATATGGTTATTATTCAGGGAAAATCAAAAACAAAAGCGAGCGGAAAAAAGGTTTTCAAGCGTTATAGGGGTAAAAGAAAATACGAAATAGGAAGAGAACCTACTGCAACAAAGTTAGGGGCTCTTAAATTAAAAACGATCAGAACTAAAGGCGGTGGAGCCAAGCAACGTATGCAATCAGCAGAAAGTGTTAATCTTTATGATCCCTCAACAAAGCAGTATAGCCAAGCTAAAATTAAAACAGTCATGGACAATCCTGCGAATAGAAACTTTGTAAGACGAAACATCCTTACCAAAGGAGCTATTGTTGATACAGAAAAAGGAAAGGCAAGGATTACTTCTCGTCCTGGACAAGAAGGTACTTTAAATGCGGTATTAATAAAGTAATCTTTTCAACATTTCCCTACGCTCTTCTCTTTTGTTTGTTTAAAATAATAACCAAAACATAGGCTTTTCTTCTGTCCTATTTTTTACCATTCAATACATTTTACGATACAATCCATAAGAATACTCCTCAAAAAAACCTTCTTAAAACTGATAAAACAAAAATAAGGTTGGTAGGTAAAATAAAGAAAAATCCTAACAAAACTCACATACGTTCTTTTTCTTTTTGTCTTTTTTGGGTGCTTTTGCCATGATCTTCTTGAGGTAGGGGAGTTTATAAAACTTATGAAAAGTAGTTTTTTTATCTTATTTTTTGTTTTCTTCTTATCTCCTATTCTCTATTAGCTCTCGTAAACTCTCTTTTATTCTATCTTCTTTCTGAAGGTCATCACGGAGGTCTACTGCTCCGTTGATCGCAGGGTTTGCCAAAATCGAACTGCATGAATCGTTCGATTTTGTGGATTTACTCCAAGGTGATGACCTTTCTGGTGGTTCCATCTTATACTGACTTAAAGACAACGACCTTTACGAAGAGCTATCTCTTTTATGATTCAACGGTGTAGGCCTTTCCATCTATAAGGACTTTGTCGCCTTTATACAATTTTTTCTTGTTTCTTGTTTCTTGGGCTCCATTGACCATCACTTTTCCAGATCTGATAAGAATTTTTGCTTGGCCTCCTGTAGCAAGGTTTGCTTTTTTTCTTACAAAAGCGTTTAATTCAATCCAGGGCTGATCAGGGGGAATCATTCCTTCTTTGCTATCAAGGTCTTTTATATCTTTTTGGGAAATTTTACATTAATCTCAGATATAGAACCATGATCCATAAGGTATATAAATTCGGTTTTGTCTTTTCTTGCCTGAGTCAACTGAACACACCTCTTATGAAGGTTTTTCCACCAATTTATAAATTACATTTTCAGACTACACATCAGTAATGACAAGCTTAAAACAGCTAATTCTTAACTAAACGAGGTTTATACTCAATTTCTTATGGAAATTGTAGGGTCTATTTTCGAAAACCTTATAAATGAAACTTGAACATGACAAACTCATTGTTCGTCAGTATAGACGATAAAAGGATCTATTTCATGCCAAGCGTGAAATGGACAAAAAATGGAGGTGTTTTTATTATGAAAACGAGAAATGTTGTTAAGAGGATTGCTGCTTTGGGAACTGGTGTTTCTATGGTCGGTGCTACTTTGTTTGGTGCTTTGGCTGCTTATGATTTGAGTGCTTATCCTGCTCCTTTGTTGTTGAATGGCAGGGCTAATGGTATTATTGTTGTGGGTGATGATGCTGCTGCTTCTGATGTTGTGGGTGCTGTTGATATTGCTGCTAGTTTGCAGTTTCAGGCTTTTACTGAGACTGTTTCTCCTGGTGGTAGGACGGGTACTGTTTTGGTGGGTGATAGTGCTAAGGTTGGTGATGCTTCTGATTTGTTGGAGATTGAGGAGCGTTTGGGTCATGTTAAGGAGTCTTTGACTGAGTTTGATTTGAATGCTTTGCGTGGTGGTTTGATTAGTACTGATGAGGGTACTACTGATTATAATCAGTATATTCGTTTTAAGGATACGGGTACGAATAGTTTTGCTACTACTGGTAGGGTTGTTTTTAAGGAGGATGAGGATGATGAGGTTGGTGATTTCTTGTTTTTCCAGGATGGTACTGTTATGTTTGAGTATGTTTTAGAGTTTGAGGAGGGTGTTGAGAGTACTATTGAGGGTACTACTTGTGATATGTTGGATCTTGAGGATGAGATTTTGACTATTTTGGGTGAGGAGTTTAGTGTTGTTGATACTGATGTGCGTTTGAGTGCTGGTATTAATGTTGGTGGTAGTAATACGTGTAATGGTCAGAGGATTACTTTGGAGTTGATTGGTGGTGCTATCCTTGATACTTTGGAGGAGGGTGAAACTAAAACGTATACTTACAATGGTAAGGATTATCAGGTGAATGTGCTTATCGTGGCTGATAATGCTGCTGGTGGTGAGGGTACTGTTAAGTTTAGGATTAATGGTTTTGTTACTGATGAGTTGGAGGATGGTGAGACTGATATTTTGAGTGATGGTACTGAGGTTGGTATCAGGGAGATTTTGCCTAATGAGGCTGAAGAAATTTCTGGTGGTGACTTGGTTGAGTTTTATCTTGGTGCTAATGAGATTGAGTGGACTGATAGTAATTATACGGATAATTTGTTTGATACGAGTGGTGTTGAGGTGAATGAGGAGAATATTGAGGATGCTCAGGTGAATGTTTTGGGTAGTGTTATTCCGGGTACGAGTAATACTTTTGAGTTGCAGACTATTAAGTATCGTTTGAAGGCTGATAGTCCTAAGGGTGATGTGTATATTAAACCAGGTCAGGGATTAAGGGAATATTTGGATGAGCCTGAGGGTATGTTGACTCCTAATTGGGATCTTCGTTATGAGGGTTTGGAGGATACGGGTGTTAGTATTGTGAAGTTTGATGCTGGTGGTGATGATAGTTATAACCTTCGTTTTACTAATAAGGAGGGTATTGATTATAATGTGCCTATAGCTGATGCGAGTAATGATGATGGTAACTTGTTTAATATGGGTGATGAGGATGATGATTTGATTCATTGTGAGGGTTATAACAGGTCTGACTTTCTTATTGATGAGGATGACTTTTTTGTTTTGACTGATGATAATGATGAGACGGGTATTACTCATATTATGAGTTATGAGAGTATTGATACGACTAATAGGGAGTTGACTTTTACTGATGAGGGTATTGGTAATAGGGAGATTACTTATGAGGTTGTTACTGCTAGTGCTGAGATTGGTAGTGGTAGTTTGATTGTTGGTGGTAATACTTTTAATGTGCGTGTTGGTAGGAATAGTAAGGGTACTGGTAGTAATAATTTGAGTGTTGATTTGGATGCTGATGGTAACCATGAGGGTGATGAGGCTTTTATTATTACTCAGGGTGGTTTGATCATTGATATCTGGGATAATAGGAGTTTGGCTACTGGAACAAATTTACTCAACCAGAGTATTGTTACGCATCCTTTTGTTGAGGTTGCGAGTGTGAATAATACTTGTTATCAGTTTGGTAGTGTGAACGCTACGGTTGGTGCTGGTCCTGGTGGTAATCACTGGGTTGTTGGTCAGCAGGAGCGTTCTGGTGGTCAGTTGCATGATCAGTTTAATGCGTCTGCGCCTTTTTTGCACAATGGTTCTATTTTAGCTGTTGGTGATAGTAATCAGGCTGCTGCTCAGGCGTATGGTCAGTGGAATTTGAATACGAGTTTTAATATCTCTATGACTGTTTTGAATGAGCAGTTTGATGAGGATGGTCCTAATAATGGGGATATTAATGGTGATGGTGAGACTGATACGCATAGTGGTACTACGACTATTAGGACTGATGAGGTTGTGATTGTGCAGATTAGTTATTTGGCTGCTTCGAATGAGGTTAATTTGGCTGTGCCTAATATTTATGATACGCAGGCTACGGTGAATTTTGAGAGTTTGGATGAGGTTGATCTCAGGCAGACGTTGACTTTGTATGGTGTTTTTATGGAGTTGACTGATAATGATGAGGTTGATGAGGCTGAGGAGTTGACTGTTGAGGTTCCTTTGGTGCAGAGGGGTGCTCAGGTTTTTGTTGTTGCTGGTCAGACTCAGCGTGCTCAGACGGGCTTGGTGCAGCAGTATAGTCCTTTGATTGAGGTTGGTGTCCTTGCTAGTGAGGTTGCTAATATTGAGGATGTGAATGCTGTTGTTGTTGGTGGTCCTTGTGCGAATGCGGTTGCTGCTGAGTTGTTGGGTAATCCTGAGGTTTGTACTGAGGGTTTTGAGGCTGGTAAGGCTATGATTAGGGCTTTTGAGCATTCGAATGGTCGGGTTGCTATTTTGGTTGCTGGTTTGAGTGCTTTGGATACGCGTAGGGCTGCTAAGGTTTTGGCGCAGTTTGGGGATTATGACTTGTCTGGTGATGAGGTTGTGGTTTCTGGTACTACGTTGTCTGATATTAGTGTGAGACCAGCTTAAGTGTAGCACTAAATTTTTTTTTAACTTTTTTTTTAAATAATTTT